>NZ_DBMALT010000023.1:0-43843 GCF_057870745.1 Parasutterella sp.
GCCGCTGACGAAAAAAGCCCAAGACATGCTTGAGCTTTTAAATCTACCTAAGCCTCCCATGACATTTAAGTCAATATAGAACTATGTCACGGGAGTTACGGCGTTAAGGAAATTTTCACGCATGACGAAAGAATCGAAAAAGAATTTTATGATTTTTTGACCATGGATATTCTTAATCGTTGTGGAAATTCAAATTATTTTCTTCTTGCGACAGAATCGTGGATATTCTCACACCCCTTAATCAAAGCCGTTCCACTAGATATCAACGCAACCTTACCTTTTGGTGCAATTCATTCAAAAAAGCCATCAGAACCAGTTAAAAAATTTTTAAGGATTGTTGACTTTGTTAATTTGGAGTACAAGAACTTTCAGCTTTGGTAGGAACTATTGGAAGAAATCCAGACGAGATTCGCATTCTTGTAGTTCCTTGCATAAAAGCACTATTAGTTAGTTCGGCATCAAAAGGTCGTCCGCATCGAACTGGACGACCGAATCACCTAACTCACCGACGAGTCTTTATCTTCTTAGACACAAACCACGTAAAGAAGACAGGAATAAAGAACGTCGTGATAAACGTGGCTGCCAGCATGCCGCCCAAAACGCCTGTACCCATGGACTGACGGGCTGCTGCACCAGCGCCGGTTGCTGTGGCTAGAGGAATGACGCCCAAGATGAAGGCCATTGAGGTCATCACAATCGGACGAAGACGGAGTTTTGCAGCCTCGAGCGCGGCTTGCCTTGCCTCCATTCCTTCTTCCATCTTTTGGGCTGCAAACTCCACAATCAAAATGGCGTTCTTAGCCGTCAGACCGATCAGCACAAGCAAGCCGATCTGGAAGTAAATATCGTTCGAGAAACCGCGGAAATACGTCGCTACAAGCGCACCCAGCACGGAGTAAGGCACTGCCATTACAACGGCAATCGGAAGCGACCAGCGCTCGAACTGTGCGGCAAGAATCAGGAACACAATGATCAAGCCGAAGGCAAACGCAGCGGCCGAAGAACTTCCGATACGTTTTTCATGGAAGGCCTGCCCCGTCCAGTCAACGTAGTAGCCGCTCGGCAGATATTGGCTCTCGGCATCCACAGCCTGAATCACGTCACCGGTGGAATAGCCCTGCGCCGCATTAACGTTCATAGACGCAGCCAAGAAACCGTTTTCTCGTTTCAACGATTCCGGGCCTGAAGTGCGTTCCACATGGGCCAACGTCGAAAGAGGAACCATCTTCCCGGTATCAGAACGGACATAAAGCTCACCTAAGGATTCCGGTGTCATGCGGTACGGAGCATCGGCTTGAATAATGACGCGGAAGATTTTTCCAATACGCGTAAAGTCGTTGACGTACTTGCCGCCCATGAAATATCCGAGCGTGTCATAAACGTCCGAAATAGCCACGTCCATTGCCAGAGCCTTAGCCTCATCAACCGTAAGGTAGAGCTGAGGTGCATCCGCCTGAATCATCGAGCGGGCCGAACTGATTTCAGGTTTTGCAACCAAACGCTGTCGGAAATCTTCGGCCACTTGCTGCAGTTCAAGCGGATTGTCCGATTCTCGGGATTGAATATAGAAGTCCAAACCGCCGGCACGACCCAGGCCGCTGATCGGCGCCGGATTCACAGCCTGACCCACGGCATCCGTGCGTGCGTTCACCAGCGTTTGAAGCTGACGGCGAATCGTTTCTGCACTGCGCGTTCTCTGATCCCAGGGTTTTAACTGAACAATCAGGGAAGCGGCATTGGATTTCGTATCGTTTGCGATCGTATCGTTTGCCACCAATGCAGTAACGTTCTCAACTTCGGGGATCTTGCGGATTTCTCGACTCAAGTCTGTGACCACCACACCAGTACGGTTCAGAGTCGCGCCTTCCGGCAGCTGAATCGCCACGCGCAAAATGCCTTGGTCTTCGCGAGGAACGAAAGAAGTCGGAACGATCTGCAGGAACTCCCAGCATCCGACGGTGACAGCGACAAGAATCGCAGCCGTAAACCAGCGATGGCGAAGATTAAAGGACACACCCTTGATGTAGTTCAGCTTGAAGCGCTCAAAGCCGTCGTTAAAGAGCCGGAAGATTTTGAAAGGCTTGCTCTTATTTCTGAGCAAAATAGCACACAGAGCCGGCGTCAGCGTTAACGCCACGAAGCCGGAGAGCACAACAGAAACACCGATGGTCACCGCAAACTGACGATACAGCTCACCGGCGATACCACCTAAGAACGCGACCGGTGTGAAAACCGTACTCAGCACCAGCACAATAGCCACCAGAGCTCCGGCTACTTCTTTCATGGCCTTCTGAGAAGCCTGGAAAGCGTTGAGCTTTTCCGTCTCCATAATACGTTCGACGTTTTCAAGCACGACGATCGCATCGTCCACCACAATACCGATGGCCAGCGTCATCGCAAATAACGTCAAAGTATTAAGAGAGAAATTCAGAGCCCATAGACCTGCAAGGGTACCGATCAAGGAAACCGGCACAGCAAGCATCGGGATCAGCGTCGCGCGCCAATTCTGCAGGAAGAGATATACGACCAACAGCACAAGGAGACCGGCTTCCAGCAAAGTCTGCACAACCTCATTCAAAGCGGCCTCAACGAATCTTGAGTTATCGTCCGTAATCACATAAGCGATATCATCCGGGAAGTTCTTGGAGAGCTCCTGAAGCCGCTTTTTGACATCCACAGCCGTCTGCATGGCGTTAGCGCCTGTCTGCAGGTAAACAGCAAACGTAACGCTCGGAACATCGTTTAATTGGTTGTATGCCTCATAACTGCGGTTTCCGACTTCGACCCGGGCAATGTCGTGAATGCGGACAATACCGTCAGCACCGCGCGAACGGACAGTGATATTGCCGAACTCTTCCGGTGTCAGCAACTGACCTTTTGTGCGAATCGTATAAACCAGCTGCTGATCATCAGTCGTCGGAGACGTACCGACTTTACCGGCAGCGTACTGATTGTTCTGCTCTTCGATCGCTTTGCGCACATCGATGGCCGTAATGCCGAGCTGAGCCATTTTCTTCGGATTCAGCCAAATACGCATCGCGCTTTGTGCGTTACCGAAAACGTCTGCGTCACCGACGCCGGGGACGCGTTTGATTGCATCCACTACGTTCAGATTCACGTAGTCAGCGAGCTGAATCGGTTTTAGAGTGCCATTCGGAGAATAAAACGGCACGATCATCAGCGTTTCTTCGCTGCGCTTACGGACGTTCACGCCGTTCTGTCGAACGCTTTCCGGCAACCGTCTTTCTGCAGATCGCACGCGGTTATTGATCTCCAGCATCGCGTCGTTCGGATTTGTACCGACTTCGAACGTGCAGGTAATACGAACATTTCCGTTCGAACGGATGGAAGTTTCGTAATAAAGCAGGCCTTCAACACCGGAGAGCTGATCCTCGATTGGCGCAGCAACTGTCTTAGCCAATGTCTGTGCGTCGGCCCCTTCGTAGGAAGTAGAAATAAAAACAACTGGCGGCGTGATGTCAGGGTATTGGCCCATCGGCAGGACACGTCCTGCGAGCAGGCCCGCAATCACGATCAAAATCGACAGGACAGATGCGAAAATCGGTCGCCGAATACAGAATTGAGAAAGCATTTCGGTTCACCTATCGCAAGTTATTTTTCAGTCGGCTTTGAAGCGGTTTTCTTGTCTTGGTTTAAGGCCACCTTGGCCTTGTCTCTGAGTTTCTGGATCTGATCAATGATCACAAGATCTCCGGATTTGAGGCCGGAGGTGATAATCCAATCTTTGCCTGACCAGCGACCCACCGTCACAGACTGAGCCCTCGCGACACCGTCTTTGTATAAATAGACGCTGTAAGTTCCGTCGGGCAGCTGGCGCACCGCCGATTGAGGAATCAGATAAACGCCCTTCTGTGTGCCGAGCGTCAAACGGATCGTCACGTATTGTCCCGGAAGCAGCTCAGCAGAACGTTCAATCTCCGCGCTTAGCGAACGGGTACCCGTCTGAGGATCGATTTGAGTAGCGGCAAAATTAATGCGCGCAGGAACTTCCACGCCTGTTTTCTCATGCACCACACTCACTGGAGAGTCTTCGGTGATCGTGAATCCGTGCAGATCATTATCGCTTAAAGAAAAGCGAGCCTTAAGTTGATCATCCTGTGTAATATCGGTTAAGGCCGAATTGTTGGCGGTTACCAGTGTTCCGGGATTGATTAAAGACCTGCCGGCAATTCCGCTCACAGGCGCTTTAACCGACGTGTAATCAAGTTGAATTTTGGTTTGCAGCGCTTTAGCCTTTGCTGCCGCTAGATTTGCCTTACAGGACTCCAAGGCGCTGATGCGGTCTGAATATTCTTTTTCGCTTACAGCATTAACTTTGCGCAAAGCTGCAAATCGCTTGGCTTCTCTCTCCGCCTGTTTCAGTTCCACCTGCGCTTGAATAACCGACGCTTCTGCGCTCTGATTAGCGGCATCGAAAGGTGCCGGATCAATCGTAAAGAGCACATCGCCTTGTTTGACGCTCTGTCCTTCAGCATAGTGCCGCTGCAGCACGGGACCAGTCACTTGAGGATAAACAATCACGGCTTTAGAACCTT
The DNA here is from genome assembly GCF_057870745.1 of Parasutterella sp. Classification (NCBI taxonomy): domain Bacteria; kingdom Pseudomonadati; phylum Pseudomonadota; class Betaproteobacteria; order Burkholderiales; family Sutterellaceae; genus Parasutterella; species Parasutterella sp. Next base: position 4,557 of record NZ_DBMALT010000023.1, read on the forward strand.
CCGTCTGCCCGAACACTTCGGCCACATACGGCTGAGTGGTAGGTTCGGCTTTAAGCGTTGTTACTTGAATGGCTTGAACTTTCTGCTTGACTGCTTCTTTGTCATTACATGCGGTTAAACAGGATATGAGGCCTAAGATGCATATAAGGCTGAGGATTGTTCGTTTCAGCATGATGTGTTATGTATTTTTTTTCGTCGACAAATGTGAGAATACCTCAAACGAAGGCCTTCTCATAAGTAAACTCATGCTCCACAGTATTTGTCCTATAGTCTACAAAAGAGGAATAGTTGCCCTAATATCTCTCTTGGGACGGAAATCGATCAACGGAGGTTTTAGACACCTAAAGCCTGATTTCACCCATGATTTCGGTGTTCTGAATCGAATTTAGTCTGCAAATCTTTTTCACAAAAATTTTTTGATGATGAAAAAATCCCGACTTCAACGGGTAAGTCAAAATCGGGATTGAATTATTAATTCAGAGGCGAATTACTTGAAGAGCTTGCCGAGCTTTTCGAAGAAACTTTTTCTTTCCGGCGCGTGATGATCTTTCTTGCTGTGATTGATCGACGCATCGAACTGTCTCAGGATGTCCTTCTGTTCAGTCGTCATATTTACCGGAATCTCCACAGTGGTATGAACGTACAGGTCGCCCTTCTCAGCATTGCGAACACTACGGATGCCGTGGCCTCTCAAGCGGAAGGTCTTTCCGGACTGAGTCCCCTCGGGAATGCGCAATGTGGCTTTGCCCGTTAACGTCGGGACTTCGAGTTCACCTCCGAGCGCCGCCGTCACAAAACTCATGGGCATCTCCATGTGCAGATCCTGCCCGTCACGTTCAAAGATGTCATGGGGCTTGATGCGAATGCGGATGTAAAGATCGCCTGCGGGGCCGCCGTTTTGTCCGGGCGATCCGCGGTCGGGAATACGCATACGGTTGCCGTCATCCACACCGGCGGGAATCGTAATCTCGAGTTCTTTCTTCTCTTCCTGCATACCGGTGCCGTGGCACTTGTGGCAGGGATGAGGAATGTACTTGCCGGTTCCGTGGCAGCGCGGACAGGTCTGCTGAATCTGGAAGAAGCCGGCGCCGGCGCGGACATAACCGCTGCCGTGACAGGTCGGGCAGGTTTCTACCTTCGTGCCCTTTTCTGCACCGGATCCGCCGCAGGCTGTGCACTTGCTCCAGGAGGGAACCTTAATCTTTGTCTTGTAGCCTTCTGCGGCTTGTTCAAGCGTGATATCGAGGTCATAAATCAGATCTTCACCGCGGAACATCTGCTTATTCTGTCCGGAGCTGCGGGCGTGTCCTCCGCCGAAAATCTCGGAGAAAATATCGCCCATGTCGCCGAACTGAGAAGCATCAAAACCTCCGAACCCCCCGAATCCGCCGGCACCGGGGCCTCCGGCTCCGCCGTTGAACGCAGAACGGCCGTAACGGTCATAAGCCGCGCGCTTCTGCTCATCCTTCAGCACTTCATAGGCTTCGCCTACTTGTTTGAATTTTTCTTCGGCATGCTTGTCCCCTTTATTGCGGTCAGGGTGATACTTCATCGCCATACGGCGATAACCTTTCTTGATCTCTTCCTGAGTAGCAGTACGGGAGACTCCCAGTACCTCGTAATAATCAAAATCTACTTCGTCAGCCATTCTTTACGGAATTCGGTTATAGGGTAAAAACCCTTATTTTCGTCTCTTTATCTACGCCATGAGGCCGCAACCTTACGGAAGCGGCCTCATTGTCGTTAGCTACAGTCTAACAAGTTTCAGAATTAGACTTCTTTGAAGTCGGCATCGACGACATCGTCATCTTTCTTCTGAGACTTGGGAGCTTCCTGCTGAGCACCCGGCTGTGCCTGCTGCTGATTCAGCTTTTCGCCGATCTTCTGAGCAGCAGCCATCAAAGCGTCAGTACGTTTTGTGATCAGATCCTTGTCTTCGCCCTTAACGGCTTCTTCAAGGTCGTTAATCGCAGTTTCGCAGGCAGCGCGGTCAGCGCCGTCAACCTTTTCACCGAGGTCCTTCAGGGTCTTACGAACCTGATGGATGCTGGATTCAGCCGTGTTGCGAGCCTGAGCCAGTTCGGCACGGCGGCGGTCTTCTTCCTTGTTGGCTTCAGCATCGGCAACCATTCTTTCGACGTCGGCGTCGCTCAAACCGGAGTTAGCCTTAATCGTGATCTGGTTTTCCTTGCCTGTTGCCTTGTCCTTAGCGGAAACATGGAGAATACCGTTGGCGTCGATATCGAATGTCACTTCGATCTGCGGCAGTCCTCTCGGAGCAGGAGCGATGCCTTCAAGGTTGAATTCGCCAAGCAGTTTGTTGTCAGCTGCCATTTCACGTTCGCCCTGGTAAACCTTAATGGTTACGGCAGGCTGATTGTCTTCGGCAGTAGAGAACACCTGAGAGTGCTTTGTCGGGATCGTGGTGTTGCGCTTGATCATCGGAGTCATCACGCCGCCCAGGGTTTCGATACCGAGGGTAAGCGGTGTAACGTCGAGAAGAAGAACGTCGCTGCGGTCACCGGACAGAACGGCACCCTGAATAGCAGCACCCATAGCAACTGCTTCATCCGGGTTCACGTCCTTACGCGGATCCTTCTTGAAGAAGTCCTTAACAGCTTCCTGAACAGCCGGCATACGTGTCTGACCGCCGACGAGGATGACGTCGGAGATATCTTCAACAGTAGCGTTGGCGTCCTTCAGGGCCTTGCGGCAAGGTTCGATCGTCCTTTCGATCAGATCTTCGCAGAGGCTTTCGAGCTTAGAACGTGTCAGTGTGATGTTCAGATGCTTCGGACCTGTTGCATCAGCAGTGATGTAAGGCAGGTTGATTTCTGTTTCCTGACGGCTGGACAGTTCGATCTTGGCCTTTTCAGCGGCGTCTTTCAAACGCTGCAGAGCCAAAACGTCCTGGCTCAGGTCAATGCCTGTGTCTTTCTTGAATTCTTTGATGACGTAGTCAACGATTCTCTGGTCGAAGTCTTCGCCGCCAAGGAATGTGTCACCGTTGGTAGACAGAACTTCAAACTGTTTTTCACCGTCAACATCGGCTAAGTCGATGATGGAGATATCGAATGTGCCGCCGCCCAAGTCATAGACAGCGATTTTACGGTCTCCCTTACCGCCTTTATCAAGACCGAAAGCCAAAGCAGCGGCTGTCGGTTCGTTAATGATACGGCGGACATCCAAACCGGCGATCTTACCGGCGTCCTTAGTAGCCTGACGCTGAGAGTCATTGAAGTAAGCCGGAACAGTAATAACGGCTTCTTTAACTTCTTCACCGAGGTAGTCTTCGGCGGTTTTCTTCATCTTACGAAGAATTTCAGCAGAAACCTGCTGCGGAGCCAGATCCTTGTCACCGAGAACCTGAACCCAGGCGTCGCCGTTGGCAGCCTTGATAATCTTGTAAGGCATCAGTTTGATGTCTTTCTGAACTTCTTTGTCGTCATAGCGACGGCCGATCAAACGCTTGATCGCGAAAAGCGTGTTGGCAGGATTCGTAACAGCCTGACGTTTTGCCGGAGCGCCGACAAGCACTTCTTTTTCAAGATATGCAACGACGGAAGGTGTGGTGCGAGCACCTTCGCTGTTTTCGATCACGCGAACCTTGTCACCTTCAACGACCGCGACTGCGGAGTTTGTTGTTCCAAGGTCAATACCAATAATTTTTGCCATTTTTGAATTTCCTCACTTGCCGGCAGAAGGGCTGCCTGCTGTTAAGTTTCTATATTGAGTCGTTTCCTGAAAAAACAAGTCTTATTGAGCGACTGCCACCATCGCCGGACGAAGAACTCGATCGGCAATTTTCCATCCGCGCTGAAACACTGTTGCGACGCAGCCTGGCTGGACTGCAGGATCTTTCACCATGGTTATCGCCTGCATTGTGTTGGGATCAAATTTGAGACCCACAGGGTTTTCACACTTCATCCCGTTATGCTCCAGTGCGCTCAGCAGTTGACGGTAGGTAATCTCAAGGCCTTCTTTGAGGGGCCCCTTTTCATTTGCAGACGCCTCAAGCGCCTTTTCCATACTGTCTACGACCGGCAGCATGGATTCTGCAAATTTTTCAATGCCGAATTTACGGGCTTTAGCAACATCTTCAGAGGCGCGGCGGCGGGTGTTGTCTGCTTCGGCGACTGCTCTGACATAAAGGTCGTAGTTTTCCGCGGCCTTAGCCTGGGCCTTCGCTAATTCGGCAGATAAATCTAAGTCCGGGAGTTCCGGAGCGTCTGCCGGAGCCTGTTGGGCTGCTTCGTCCTGAGGTGGGACGGTCTGTCCGTTCTTTAATTCGTTATCTTGCATTAACTGTCCTCAAGTTTTTTTCAGAAATCAGGATCCGATCTAACGGAGCCCTTTAATGGTTGATATGGGGTCGCCCGATCCTTTTTCAACCTTCGATGAACATCATTATGAGAACACCTCTCAGCTTCAAGAAGTAACGCCACCCGAATTAAGCAAATTAGGAAGTGAAGTTATGTAGCAAATTAAATGACCTAGCGGGAAAATACCCGCCTATTGGTTGAAATATAAAGGGTTTTCCCTTATTCGCCAAGCTTAACGAAAAAGGTAACAAATTTATTCCGGCCAATGAAGCAGTTCTTCTTCGACAATCTTCTCAACTAGGGAAACCGACGCCTCTGAATCATTCAAACAAGGGATGTAATGGAAGACTTTGCCTCCGGCTTTAAGCCAAGTCTCTTTGAGTTCCAGGCCGATCTCTTCAATCGTTTCCAAACAGTCGGTATGAAACCCCGGGCAGATAACATCTAGCCGCTCCACGCCTTCTCGAGCTAAATGACGGGCCGTCTCATCGGAATAAGGTTTGAGCCATTCTTCCTTGCCAAAACGGGATTGGTAGGAAAGCACTACTTTAGAAGGATCTACGCCGAGCTCTTGAATCAGCAGATCGGTTGTCTCGCGAACTTGTTTCGGGTAAGGATCGCCTTCTTCGCAGTAGCGAACCGGCATGCCGTGGAAGGAGAGCATCAATCGGCCCTTCTTGCCAAGCGGACCGACCTTTGCCCATTGATCGCGAATTTGATCGGCCAATGCCTTGATGTACAGCGGATGCGTGTGATAGTCGCGAATGAAGCGCACTTTTGGATGGCTTTTCATTTGCTGCATTGCCTTTGAGACGGCATCGGAAACGGAAGCCGTCGTGGAAGACGAATACTGCGGATAGAGCGGAAGCAATAAGACACGGTCAAAACCGTGCTCATTGTGGATGGTTTTAAAGACTTCGACCTGGGAGGGATTGCCGTAGCGCATGCCGACAAACACGTCCGCATCGATGGCTTTTTCCTGCAGACGCTGACGTAGCTTATCGGCGATCCGGTCGGTATAGACCTTAAGCGGAGCGCCCTCTTTCATCCATACCTGCGCGTAGCGCGCTGCGGATTTGGGACTGCGGCGAGGCAGAATAACCAAATTCAGCAGCGTCAGCCAAAAAATCGGATTTAAGTCGACGACTCGTCGGTCGGAAAGAAATTCTCGTAAATAAGGCTTGAGCGCCGAAGCGGTCGGTTCATCAGGGGAACCGAGGTTAATCAGGAGTACCGCGGTCTTCGGGCTCTTTTCTGTCATATCTTTTTAACGGGAAAGGATTTCGTCTTGAACCGCTTTGGCGCGGCGGCTATGAAGATACCCGATAAGCAGTGCTACGGCAAGAGACATCCAGAACTTACCCAGAACCTGGCCGAAGATAAATTCAATAGAGCCGAAAGCCAGAGAAAGGAAGATGGCACTGTCGACCATGGAGCCAACTAAGCCGCTTGCCATAATGGCCCAAGCCGGCCATTTCTTACGCATCGGCGTGTAGACAACCAAGTCAGCGAGTTCGGAGAAGAAGAAGGCCATCACGGAAGCCAAGACCAAGGACGGTTCGGAGAAAAGTGCGGAGAGCGCTGCGCCGATAATGATGGCGTAAAGCGACCAGCGGACACCGAGTTTGGCCTGCAGTCCGTCACGAAGCACCAGCGCTACACCGGCCATGAGCACGCCGCTCGGGGCCATGATTCCGGGCCATACCGGAATTAAGCAAGGGCCGTCGGCAGTACAGACCGTACCGACATTCATCACCACCCAGTTCATCGCCGGGATGGTCAGGATAAAGAGGATGAAGTAGAGGATTCCGACTGAGTAGTCTTTGGTACTTCTTAAAGGCATTTCAACTCCGTTTCCGGCTGCACATACCGGGGGAAAATTAGAGACATCAGCGGCCGCGGAAACAGAAATCGAAGGTGCGTGTCGGCAGAAATCCGAGGCTTCCTTCGTTCGGTTTGCGAGGGAACCCGCAATGGCCGCCCTCAGCGGGATATTCTAACGTCACAAATTTGGAAACTTCTTGAATCTTCGGTAAAACTTCGTTTCCCACGATCGGATCGTTCTTGGCATTAAGCACCAGTGTCGGCAATCGGATGCCGCCTAAATGCGGTTTGCTCGAACATTTCGTCCAGTAGTCCATGTAGTCCTTGTAGCCGAAAATCGGTGCCGTAAAAAGATCGTCAAACTGCCAGAGCCAGCGAATCTTTTTAATTTTCTCGACATCTAACACGCCCGGAAAACGCTTGGCTTTTGCGAGCGCTTTTTTCTTCATCGTCGAGATGAAATTTAAGTCGTAAATCCGGCTGAAGCCTTTACGAATGACATGACTCGAACCCACCAAATCGAGGGGCGCGCAGACTGCAGCGATGCCGGAAACCAGCTTTGCAGCGTCCTCGCCTCGAGTACCGGCCCAGAAGAGCAGGTTGTTGGCGCCCAACGAGACGCCCATCGCATAGATCGGGGCCTCAGGATAGAGCTCTCGAAGCCGTGCAAACTCCCAATCCAGCTCTGCGGCATCTGCCGCGTTATACGCCCGAAGTTTCTTATTAGTGACACCGCCGCAGCCGCGGTAGTGAATCACCACGCCTCGGACGCCCTCTTCGCCGCAGCGCGCCATCAGCGCTCGCGCATAGTGACTGTTGGAGGATCCCTCCAGTCCGTGGATATGCACCATGATCGGGGCCTTCGGATCAATGGGTTCCGGTGTCGACCAGTCCACGGCGATGATGTCGTCATCCGGTGTATTCCAAATCTCACGGCGATAAATCACCTTGGCCTTCGGAAACAATTCGGCAGGCACAATGGTTTGCAGGTGGCCGCCGGGCAGCCACCAAGGAGCACGGTATTCGGAAGCAACGAGACTCATAGGCATAGCAGGTTCAAACTGCCTTTTAGCTTAGGTCGCTTTTAGGCCTCCTGACCTTCGGACGGACCAAAAACGAGCGACCAAAGCTCGCGAACCTTTTGCGCCTCTTCCGCAAACTCTTCTCTCGGAACGCGTACCGGCACACTCGGTGAGTTCAGTCGGAACTCATGCTGGATGCGGCGATATTTACGATAAATCGCCGAGACTTCAAGCGCCAGGTCTTTCGGAATCAATCCGGCGTCAGAAGCCATCTCCAGCATCTTGATGTTGCCGAAATTATTGACGAGCTGCGGGAACTTAGAAGAGTACTGAAGCACAAGATACTGGACAATGAACTCCACATCCACCATCCCGCCTTCGTCATGCTTCACATCAAAAAGCTCCGTTTTGTTGGGATGGCCGTCGTGCATACGCTGCCGCATTTTGAGCACTTCAGCCTTCGTTTCCTCGGCATTTCGCTCGCGGCGGAGAATTTCGATGCGAATTTTTTCGAACTTGTCGCCGATGTCTCGGTCGCCGGCGGCGTACCGCGCACGCGTTAAGGCCTGATGCTCCCAGAGCCAAGCACCTGTGCCGTCTTCGTTTTTCTGATACTTCTCAAAGCTGTCCACGGAAGAAACCAGCATGCCGGACTCTCCGTTCGGACGCAGACGCATATCCACGTCAAAAAGAACGCCGGACCCGGTTGTGGCGGTGAGCCAGTTAATCAGTCGACGCGCGAAACGCATGTAGATCTTTTCTGCATCCTGAGCGTCATCTTCAAACAGGAAGACCAAATCCAGGTCGCTTGCGTAGGCGAGTTCTTTGCCGCCGAGTTTGCCGTAAGCCACGATGGCAAACTTAGGACGCTCGATGTGGCGTCCGGGAACCGTCTTCCAGACCTCTTCCATAACGATTTCAAGCGTCGCGTCCGCCAGGGCCGAAAGCTGGTCTGCCAATCGTTCTACCGTCAGGCGTCCAGCCATGTCTGCTAAGAACAGTCGGAACAAACGAGCGTGATGGACTTCTCGGATGAGGTTCATACGAGTTTCCTGATCGTCTTCCGGAATATCCGCAAGCCGCGCCCGGGTGCGCTCAATATAAGAAGAGAAATCCACCGGCGTGTAGTCGTCAATCTGGCTAAGTCGCTCGTCCCAGAGTTCGTCCAGCAAAAGCGGATGGCGGTTGAGATACTCGGCCGCCCACTTGCCGCAGCCAAGTACGTCGCCCAAACGTTTCGCCGCCAGCGGGTACTGTAGAAGCAGCGAAACATACGTCGGGCGTCCCGCAATAACTTCATAGAACTTGATGCAGCGGCGTAAGAGCTCTTCCCGCGAAATCAGTTTTAAATGTTCCGGCTTATTTTTACCTTCAACCGTATTCTTAACCAGGGTGATCATGCGCTGGCGGGCACCGGCATTAATGAGCTTTAAGGCGCGCAGCGACATCAGGTTAAGGATGAGCTGGGAGAGCTCTTCGGTTTCTTTAAAACCGTTACGCTCTAGTACTTTTGCTAAAGCAGGCAGCGCTTCGGCGGAACCGGTTTCCCAGCCAAGCGGCCAGTCTTCTTCGCCGACCTCTTCTTTAGTCTGGAAAATCTCATCAAAGCGGGCGGCTACATACTCTGTCGAGAGCTCTATCTGTTTCTGCAGGTCTTCGACAGTAAAGCCCAGCATCCTCGCAATTCTCTTTCTGTGTTCGGGATCCGCGGCAAAAAGCTGCGTCTGCTGATCGTTCTCATACTGAAGCGCATGCTCCAGATTGCGGAGGAACACATAAATCTTCGAGAGCATCTCGGCTTTGTCTTTGGCGAGGATGTTCTCGGAAGCGAGCGCCTGCAGTGCTTTCAGCGTAGAGCGTTCTCTTAAAAACGGATTGCGTCCTCCGCGGATTACCTGAAAGGTCTGTGCAATGAACTCGATCTCTCGGATGCCGCCGCGGCCGAGCTTAATGTTCTGACCTTCTTTCAGGCTCTCCAAGGCACGTTTCTGCGTCGAGAGACGAATCTTTGCGTGCAGGTCGGTAAGAGAACTGATCGCCCCGAAATCCAGGTACTTCCGATAAACGAACGGGCGGACAATATCGTTGATGTTTTTCTTTTGGATATTGAAGTCTTCCTCAGAAGCAAACACCGGGCCGTTAACGACACGGCCCTTGAGCCATGCAAAGCGCTCCCAGTCGCGTCCCTGCGTCATCAGGTACTCTTCGAGCATGTCGCTTGAGCCCACAATCGGACCGGAATCTCCGTTCGGACGCAGACGCATATCCACGCGGAACACAAAGCCTTCCCAAGTGATTTCGGAAAGAGCCGGAATGACTTTCTTGGCGAGCCGCTCATAGAACTCCTGATTGCTGATGATCTTGCGAACATTCGGATATTCCGGCGTCGGTCCGCATTCGCCGTCGCAGTCGTAGAAGAAAATCAGGTCTATGTCGCTTGAGACATTCAGTTCATGGCCGCCTAACTTGCCCATGCCGATCACAATCAGATCCTGAGGAACACCGGTTTCCGAGCGCGGAACGCCGAATCGCTTCGCCAGCTCTTTGGCATAGACGGAAACCGTGCGGTCGATCGTGATCTCTGCTAAATCAGACATCACGGTGACGACTTCTTCTAAATTCGCCAAGCCGGAAATATCGCGCGCGACAAGATTCATCATCACGTCTCGGCGCAAACGACGCATTGCACTCTTAAGCGCCTCGCCGTCTTCGATACCGGATAGTCGCTCACGCATTTTTTCCGGCGCCCAGGGCGTCTGAGAGATTTCCTGTACATAAGACCGAACTTTATCTTCGTCTTCTCCGAACATGGAACGGAGTGTGTTTTTGAAATACGCCGAGACTTCAGGGACTTCCGAGAGAGAAAGCCTGAGAACTTTAGGAAGGAGATCGGAGGATTGGAGTGCTGCAGACATATTGTTTTTGGAAGCTAAAAATGAGTCTATCTTCCAATATTAGAGTTTATTTATGGGAAATTGAGCGATACTTAGAAGATCAGAAAAAAGTTTAAGGATTCGGGAAATGACGGACAATTCCGAACTACAGACATCAACCACACCAACAAAACCTAAAAAAGGCTTTTTCGGGTATGCCTGGAGGACCATTCTTTGGTTCTTAGTCATCCTTTACTTTGCACTCGGCACCGCATGGCTCGGAGCGCGCTACTGCCTTGCGCCTTATCTGAACGAACATAAATCCAAGATCGAAAACAAGATTTCTCATGTTTTGGACATTCCCGTTCAGTTCGGATCGCTCGACACCGACTGGCAGGGGCTGTCTCCCGAAATCACGCTTAAAAACATCGAACTCGGCGAACCGGGCAAAGACCCGATCACAGCTGAATCTCTTACTGCAAAGCTTTCTCTTAGTTCTTTAACAAACCTCACTCCGATCTTCGAATCCGTCACGTTAAACAACCCTAAAGTCGAAGTTCGCCGCCTGGCACCGATGTCCTTCTCCGTATTGGGCAGAAAGGTCAATCTCAAAAAACTCATGTCCGGCGAGACAGAGACGCATGCGCTGACGACGAAACTGCCGTCCGACGTCATGCTTCTTTTAAAGCAGAAGTCTCTGGAAATCAAAGACGGCACGATTCTGATTCATGATCAGAAGAGCAACAAAACACTTGAAATCAAGAACGTAAACGTCGCCTATAACGGCTCCTCCCGGGACAAGCAGCTGGCCTTTACGCTGACGCTCCCGTCGGCGATCGCTTCTCCGATTACCGTTCGCGCGCTCTTTAAGACCCCGGCGCTCAATCCGTCTAAGCTCGCCGACTGGGATGCGGAGCTCTACGCGCAGACTGACTTTATAAATTTCGGCGAACTGGCCAAATGGCTGCCTGACTTCTCCTTCAAATACAAAGGGACAGGATCAGGCTCTCTGTGGGCAAACTTTGAGAAATGGTCTCCGTCCTCGGCAAGTTTTATCGGAGCTCTGTCTCATGTCGACCTCCAGCTGCCTGACTTAGCACCTCTGCGCCTGAAGTTCGTCAAGGGCAAGATTTCCGGAAATATGTCGGACAAGGCCTACGGCCTGTCGACAGAAAACTTCTCCTTTGAACTGGAATCCGGAGAAAAACTACCTCCACTGGATATGAGCCTGAAGTTAGACCGTAACGGCAAGGAATTCACGGGCGGTTCTTTCAATGCCAACAGCTTAGTTTTTCAGGGCATGACTGCTTTGCTGCCGTCGCTTCCGCTGCCTCAGTCTTTCAAGGATTTCGTCGCCGAGCGGAAGCTCTCAGGATCGCTCGTTAATGTGGACTTAGATTGGCAGGGGCTGCCAAGCGAACCCAAGCATTACAACGGCAAACTTTCTCTGCGTAATTTCTGCTCTTTCGGGGCCTCCGGCAAAGACAATACCCAGTGGCTTCCGGGATTTATCAATCTCAGCGCCGACATTACCCTTAAAGATGGCGTGGGTACCTCCGTACTCACAACAAAAGACGCGTCGGTTGCTCTTCCAGGATTATTCCCAGCAGCCGCTTTCCATTTCGACAGCATCGGAGGAACCGTGGTTTGGAATACCGTTAACGGCATTTCACTCGAGTTCAAAGACGTTCTGATTGAGAACGCCGATGCTGCGGTTAAGGTCAATGGGACGTACACTAACGCCGGCAACACTCCCCTCGGAACCGCAGACCTTAAAGCCGATGTTTTACGCGGAAACGTCCCTGCCGTTTGGAAATACATGCCGCTTGTTGTCGGCAACGACACAATCACCTGGCTGCGGTACGGTCTTTTAGAGGGCAAAGCCACCGGGGGCCACGCCGTTCTTAAGGGGCCGCTCCACGAGTTTCCCTTCCATGAATCTAAAGAACATCAGTTTCTGGTATCCGTTAATGCAGAGGACGTCCTTCTCGATGTCTATCCGAACATTCTGGACAATCCAAAGGCTTCTCCGAAACGCGGAGCGATTTGGCCGCTCTTTGAAAAAGTCGGCGGCGTAGTCAAATTTGAAGGCGACGGCATGGCCATTAGTGCCAACCGCGGGACCTATAAAGGTGTACAGCTTACGCATGCACAAGTCGACATTCCCGCCTTCTCTGCGGATACCGTTTGGTTGGATGTAGACGCAGCGGCGTCCGGCGCCCTCCCCGGTTTCTTGTCTTACGTGAAGACTTCTCCGGTTGACGGCTACACCGGCGGTCTTTTCAAGAAGGCCGAGGGCACCGGCAACGGAGATCTGACTCTCGAACTGAAGATCCCGCTTGACGGTCCGGGTGAAGTTGCTGTTTCCGGCGCTTTTACGCTTAAAGATAATGCAGTTAAGTTCAATGATTTCTCGATTCCGGATTTGACTCATGTCACCGGCCTCGTGAACTTCAATGACAAAGGTGCTTCGAGCACGGGCATTACCGCCGATTGTTTCGGCAATGCCGTAAAAGCGACGCTCGACACAGACGATAAGGGCAATATTAAGGTTTCTGCTTCCGGAACCATCGCCGCTAAGGCATTGCCGCAGGTTATTCCGGTTCCGATGCTTGCCAAAGCCGCAGACAAATATCTGAGCGGCAACACGCCCTTTACAGTCAATGTAACCGTCGGCCCAAAGCTCACGGTGAACGTTAAAAGCTCGCTTTCAGGCTTGGAGAGCAAGCTGCCGCCTCCTATGGAAAAACCGGCATCTTTGTCTGCACCTCTGGACCTCAATATCGTCACAGACAACAAGGCCACGGATCTCAGAATCATGATTGAGGGATTCCTGAGTTCGGAATTTATCCTGCAGAATAATGACATCAAACGTGCTGCCATCGGCAACCGCAGTCTGCCGACATTGCCGTCTCACGGCTATGCGATCTCCTTGAAGGCGCCGCTGGTTTCGGCGAAGGCGTGGCAGGCGGTCTTTGATCATCTAAAAGTGGATACCAAACCGTCCGGAACCGTTGTCCTGCCGGATATTGCCTTCCTCAAGGCTAACATTGACGAACTGCAGATCGACAATTTCAATCAAACGAACTTCTCGCTCTTAGGGCGACCCGTCGGGAATTCTCTGCTGATTACGATCAACAGCAATCAGATGAATGCCAATCTGGAATGGAAAAAAGCTCAAAACGGCAAGGAACCCGAGCTCATCGCGCATATTTCCAAACTCTTCATCCCGAGCTCTGCAAGAGACGCCGCAGAAAAATCCAAGCCGGTTCAAATTCAAGGCGGCTGGCCCGCAATCAATGCGGTTATCGATGATTTAACCTACGGCAATATGCGGTTAGGCAAGCTGGAACTAGTTGCACGCAACACTCCGTCAACAAAAGGGCAGCTCTGGAAAATTACAAAGCTGAATCTTTCCAACAGCGCTGCGCAGCTGCGCTCATCCGGCAGCTGGCTGAAAGGTTTCGACGGCGGCAACGAAACGAATCTTTTAATCAATACCAATATCAATAACCTCGGCGGCCTGCTGAATCGCCTGGATATGCAGAATCTGGTCAGATCCGGCAACGGCTCGATCAGCGGTAATTTATCCTGGGTCGGTACTCCCCTCGGCTTTAACACCGAGAGCTTCGACGGAGAACTGAATATCGATCTGAAGAGAGGCGAAATCCTCAAGATTCAACCGGGTCCGGCAGCCAAGCTGCTGTCTCTACTGACGCTGCAGTCTTTGACGCGCTACCTGACCTTGGACTTCAGAGACTTTTACTCCGCAGGCTTCAACTTCTCCACGATCCGCGGTAAAGCGGTATTGGAAGACGGCCTGATGAATATCAAGGATCTGACGATGATCGGGGGAAGCGCGACCGTTGTTATTAATGGCAACGTCAACACGCAGAAAGAAACAGAGAATCTGCACCTATTGGTCCTGCCTGATATCAATGCAGCAGGAGCGTCTGTGGCTCTCGCGGTTGCAAACCCGATCGTCGGTATCGGCAGTTTCCTGGCCCAATTGATTTTCAAAGATCCCTTGAGTAAGCTTTTCTCCTTCGAATATCAAGTGACCGGGACTTGGTCGGATCCGGTCGTCACCAAGATTAAACGTTAGGAACCATGTTACGTATTGCCACCTGCCAGATGACATCCGGACCAGATCTCGGGGCCAATCTCCAGATCGCCGAATCTCTCATTCGTAAAGCTGCCCGAGAAGGGGCCAACCTCGCGCTACTTCCGGAAATGTTTACGATCATGAGCAATGATCCGAAAGATGTTCTTCATGCGGCTGAACGCTACCAAGACGGCCCGGTGCAGAAGATCATGGCCGGGCTCGCTAAATCATTAGGCATTTGGATTGCCGCCGGTACGATTCCTCTGAAATCCGATGATGAACACCGCGTTACCAACACCATGCTGGTGTATGACGCATTCGGCCAGGAAGCCGCAAGGTACGACAAGATTCATCTATTTTCGTATGAGGGTCAGCAGGAGCGTTACGACGAGTCCGAGCTTTACGTAGGCGGCCATAAGACGGTTTCTTTTAACTATCCGTTAGAAAACGGCCTAGACATTCGTATCGGCCTCGCCGTTTGCTATGACCTGCGTTTCCCGCAGCTTTTTCGTCGTCAAACCGGCGTCGACTGTTTTCTGCTCCCGGCCGCTTTTACAACTAATACCGGGAAAGCGCATTGGGAAGTTCTTCTTCGTGCCCGTGCGATAGAAAACCTTAGTTATGTGGTAGCCGCAGCTCAAGCGGGACGCTCTTCCTGCGGCCGAGCTTTCTGGGGACACTCCTGTGCCGTCGACCCATGGGGGACCGTTGTCGGATCTCTTAACGGGCATGAAACGGGCGTTTGCTTCACTGACGTCGATCCGGCTTTCCTTCGTCAGGTCAGAGCACTTTTGCCTGCCCTGAATAATCGCGTGAAATATGAATAACAACACTTCTGCCGCTATCGAAACCCTTCTCTACCGCAACGGTCTTTCTGAAAAAGACATTCAGGACGCCTTTGCGCTTTTCAGCGGTTACAACATTGACTACGCTGATTTCTACTTTCAGTGCTCTGTTTCAGAAGGCTATGTGCTTGAAGAAAGCATCGTTAAGACGGGCCATTACAACACGGACATGGGCGTTGGCGTTCGGGCCGTCTGCGGTGAAAAATCGGCTCTCGCCTACTCAGAAGAAATTTCCCGTGATTCTTTATTTGAGGCGGTCAGAACCGTACGAGCTATTGCGCAGGCTACTAACAATCAAATTACAGTCAATGTCACACCTAAGGACGGTCCGAAAGTTCTTTACCGTGCTGTTGATCCGATTGAAGCGGCAGACACGGACGCCAAGATCAAACTTCTTCAGTCCTTAGATAAACACGCCCGCAACCGGTCTTCTTTCGTCACTCAAGTGACGACTTCCGTCGGCGCCTCGCATGACACGATTTTGATCGCCAAAATGGACGGCACTTTAATCGGCGACGTGCGCCCGCTGGTTCGGGTGAACTTAGGCGTTATCGCTGAAAAGGACGGCAAAAAAGAACAAGGACAAGCCGGAGGCGGCGGAAGATTTTCGTTAGATCGTTATAACGGGGAAATTATTGAGCAGTATGCCCGAGAGGCCGTCGATGCCGCAGTGCGCAACTTAGATGCGCGGCCGGCTCCGGCCGGCAGCCTCCCCGTCGTCTTGGGGAACGGCTGGCCGGGCGTATTGATTCATGAGGCAGTCGGACACGGCTTGGAAGCTGACTTTATTCGAAAGGGAACGAGCGTCTTTACCGACAAGATCGGTCAAAGAGTAGCCTCTCCGCTGGTCACGGTCGTTGACGACGGCACCATTGCCGGACGCCGAGGATCCCTGACCATCGATGACGAGGGCAACGAAACGCACTGCACCACGCTTATCGACGAAGGCATTCTTCGCGGCTTCATGCACGATGAGACCAGCGCTCGCCTCATGAAACAAAAGACGACCGGCAATGGGCGCCGAGAGAGTTTTGCTTATCTGCCGATGCCTCGAATGACCAACACTTATTTGCTTCAGGGCGAATCCGATCCTCAGGAAATCATTTCTTCCGTGGACTACGGCATTTATGCGTCCAACTTCGGAGGAGGCCAGGTCGACATCACGAACGGCAACTTCGTTTTCAGCATGAGTGAGGCTTGGCTGATCGAAAAGGGCAAGCTAACCGACCCAATCAAGGGCGCCACACTAACCGGCAATGGCGCAGATGCTTTGACAAAAATCGTCATGGTCGGCAATGATCTTGAATTAGACAGAGGCTGCGGTACCTGCGGAAAGAATGGTCAGCAGGTTCCAACCGGTGTCGGCATGCCGACACTCCGCATTGACGGGCTCACCGTCGGCGGCACTGCCAACTGATACAGCCGATTCAGGCGATTGTTTGCAGACGACGAGACATTCTGACCTCGGAACCACAATCCGAAGTCAAAAGATATTCTCGTTTTGTCCTCTTTTTCTTGCACCCAATTAGGCGCAGAATCGAGAAAAAACCTCAACCTCAAGTCTGCAGCTATGAGCAAACTCCTCGTCGGCCTCTGTGCCTCAATCTGTCTCCTATCATTAGCAACGGACGCTCAGGCAGTCCGCCTCGGCGGAAGAACCACCATTCGTCCGCACCGGTCCTACACTCCGCCTCCGAGAATTTACCGACCTGCTCCAGTGAACCCTGCGCTTCGCGGCTTTAATGCTCGCCAAAACGCAGCGCCTGCAGGATCGAATATTCCGATTCCGCTCTTTATCCCGCCGGTCATAGCCGGGCACAATACGACGCAAGTCACGGATGACATGTACCTCATCAAAACAGGCATGCGGAAACAAGGCGACAAACTGCAGTTTTGGACGCTTCAAAATCACAGTTACACACCTGACTCGAAGTCTGCAAAGGTCCAGTTCAGCATGGACTGCTTGGCAAAAATCTACTCTCCGATTGCTCTCGTCACTTATCCGGAATTAGACGGCAAGGGCAAACAGATCAAATCCACGACCTTTGATCCGAAGTTCAGACCGATTAAGGAGAAGAGCGCGATGGACCGTCTGCACAGCCTTCTGTGTCCAAAACCTGCTCCACAGCAGCCTTAATACCTGACCAGCACAATATCTTCTGTTCTTCCGCGGCTCCTCTTTGAGCCGCTTTATTTTTATCAATAAAATTCAAAGCTCTAATCAAAATATTTGATAAAAATGTTCTCCGAGGCAGTCAAAAACAAGCTCAGCTGCGCAGCTTTCTTTTTCCTTCCGGGCCTTTCCTACAGCCTGGTGACTTCTCGCATGCCCGCGATCAAAGAAAGTGCACAGATTGACGATTTACAACTTGGCATCGCTCTTTTTTGCCTCGGAATCGCAGGCTGCATCGGACTGTTTTTCTCTTCCAGACTCGTCCGTCTTCTTAAAGATCGACCAACTATTGCCGCCGGCGCCTCACTCAGCACTATCGGACTTGTGATCGCTGGCTACGCAAATTCTTTCACCTCATTAGTTGCAGGCTTTGCAGTCATCGGTTTTGGCATCGGTCTAACTGATGCTCTGATGAATGCTCAAGGCATGTTCTACGAGCGTCGATACAAAACGAGATCGATGAATTTGTTTCATGCCTTCTTTAGCTTAGGCGGCATCGTCGGTTCTTTGACTGCTTCCTTTTGTGCCTACCTCGACCTTTCGCCGCTTTTCAGCTTTTTAATCTTGGTCGTTCCTTGGACTGTCGTTTGTTTGTTCGGCTGTCGGTATCTTCAGGAAGAGGATCGGCAGGTGGCAAGCTCTGAGACTTCCAGAGTAAATACGACAAAACGAGCCTACCCGCTCATCCTCATTTGTTTCGGCTTACTAAGTTGGCTGGCTTACGACATTGAAGGCAGCGTGGCCGAGTGGGGCTCGGTTTACATGGTCAGTTCAAAGGAATCAGACCAAGCTGTTGCCGCCCTGGTGTACGGATTGTTCTCAGGAACCATTTTCATCGTTCGACTCTTCGGAGACAAACTTCGAGAAAGCGTGGGGGATTTTCGCTTGTTGCCTATTTGCTCTCTGATTGTTTTTTGCGGAATGTCATTCGTACTTTCGTCCGCGGGTCCTGCAACAGCGCTTTGCGGCTACGTTGTTATGGGACTTGGACTCGCGCCTGTCGTCCCGACAATATTCAGTCTCGCCGGAAAATGCAAAGGAATTACAGCTTCCGAAGCCAGCAGTTTCATCGCCATCGTCGCTTATGGAGGTCTGTTGGTCGTACCTCCGACGCTTGGATGGATCGCCTCTCATTCATCGCTCGGAACTGCCTTGTGCTTGGTGTTGGTTTTCTGTGCATTGGCTTTTGTGATCTCATTGATTCTTCCGCGCCTGAAAGACCAACTGAATCTCAGCGGCTCATTGGAGCCGTAAATTCTTCATTGATATTGCGTTAATTGTTTCTTGCAGAAATTGCTTTAGAGATCTTCAAAAGGTTGAGTCTTAAGTTCGGCTACTTTCTCCCCCATCCTTTTTCTTGTTAAAACAGACATTTCTTTGAATTTGTACGTCTCTATTGAAAATTGAGAAGTACATCTATGCCCTTGTCCGCCAAATCTGCAATCAACATGCACCTCGGCATTGGAGGCATAATTACCAAATTATGTATTGAAAAACGAAGAAACGTGAAACACGCATTTAAGTTCATGACACCGATGGTGTGGCTGACTCGTCTGTTGGTCGGCGCATATCCTCAGTGGATCGGGTGCAAACCTGAAAAAATTCAGAGAATTTATTTTGCCAATCACTCGAGCCACCTCGACACCATTGTGATTTGGTCTGCTCTCCCTCGCTCTTTGCGTCCGCTTACCCGACCAGTTGCTGCTCGTGATTACTGGCAAAGCGGAATTCGCCGCAGAATTGCCGTTGACGAGTTAAACGTCGTTCTTGTCGACCGGCGCCGGACGGAAAACTCTGACCCTTTGGATCCGATGCGTCAGGCTCTTCGCGAAGGCTCCTCTCTGATTATCTTTCCGGAAGGCACGCGCTCTCCCCAGCCGCTTCCCGGGCCGTTCAAGAGCGGTATTTGGCGTTTGATGAGAGAATTTTCCGAAGTTGAACTCATCCCCGTTTATTTGGAAAATCTGCACCGCTCCATGCCGAAAGGTGCCCTTCTGCCCGTTCCGACTATGTGCTCCGTAAGATTCGGTGCACCTCTGCCGCACTCTGTCGACGACTCTAAAGAAGAGTTCTTAGAAAGAGCTAGAACGGCCGTCATCAGTTTAGCCAGGGAGCTCTAATATGCGTTTAGGATTTTCCACTCAAGAAGCCTACTTCACGATTCTAGGCGTTCTTATTGTTCTCTCTGCCATTGGCACGATTATCGGCAACTGGCTGGTCTCCCGGGCCCAAGGAAACGAAACTCGACTCAACAATCTTCGCGTTGTTAACTCCCGCGTTCGTGCTTCATGGCCTCTGCTGATTGTTTTTGCGATTGCTTTCTGTCTTGGTGAGGCAGCGCTTCTCATCTTCTTCGCGTTTGCTTCATTCTTTGCTCTGCGGGAATTCATTGCCCTGACTCCAACCCGACGCCATGACCACGTCATTTTGATTATTGCGTTTTATATCGCAATTCCCGTTCAGTACATCCTTTTAGGGTATGAAGAGATCGGGCTTTTCTCCTTGTTCATCCCGGTCTACTTATTCCTGACGCTGCCGGTCGTTATGGCCTTGGCCAAAGATACCGACCGCTTCTTGGACCGTGTTGCCAAAGTGCAATGGGGCATTATGCTGGCCATTTTCTGCGTCAGCCACGCTCCTGCGATTGCTACATTGAACCTCACAAGATTTAATTCCAGTGGTTTGCTGCTGATGCTTTACTTCCTGCTGGTTCTCTATTTTGCGGACCTGTTCCAAATCATGGCATCCGCCATCTGGGGCGGCAAACCGACTTGGAGTAATCAGTACAAGACATACAAAGGCATCATTATCGGAAGCATCGGAGCTTTGATCATGGGCTCTGCACTTTTCTGGATGACCCCCTTTCGTGCTTGGCAGGCACCTCTAATGTCCCTGTTGATTATTGTCTCGGGAACGCTAGGCGCTCTGGTCATGTCCTCGGTTAAGCGCTCTTTAGGAGCAGTTCGCTTGGACACCAGCATGATGCTGACTCGTGGGGCGTTGGACAGAATGGAAATGCTGTTCTTCTCAGCGCCTGTTTTCTATCACTCAACGATCTTTCTTTTCATGAGCAAGTAATTTCTGAAAGAAATTTCGTTAGAAAGAGAAAAATACGGTAAATTATTCCTCAGTACCTTTTTACTAGCAAGTATCAAAAGATGTTCGCTTCTAAGTTTTACTTTTACGGCTTTTACTTTCCGTCCGCGGCGGAAGGTAGGGCTGTGACGGCTTGCATCTAAGATCACACAACACTACTCAACCGCCGCTCCTTCGGGACTCGGCGGTTTTTTATAGCCTCAATCCCGACAGGCGCCATAATGGAGAACCATAATGCCTTACACAACTGACGACCTCAGAATTAAAGAAATCAGAGAACTGACTCCGCCGTCTTACCTCATTCGCGAATTTCCTTGCGGACAACTCGCATCTTCAACCGTACACATTGCCCGTCACTCTGCCCATGACATCATTCACGGCAAAGACGACCGGCTCCTTGTCATCGTCGGACCCTGCTCAATCCATGATCCCGTTGCCGCCGAAGAATATGCAGAAAAACTCTCTGAACTCCGCCGTCATTTTGCCGATGACCTTGAAATCATCATGCGGGTCTATTTCGAAAAACCTCGCACCACCATCGGCTGGAAAGGCCTGATCAATGACCCGGACTTGGACTGCAGTTTCCATATTAACCACGGCCTTCGCTTAGCCCGCGAGCTCCTCTTAACGATCAATGAACTGGGTGTCCCCGCAGGTACGGAGTATCTCGATATGATCACGCCGCAGTACATCGCAGACCTGATCTCCTGGGGTGCTATCGGAGCTCGTACCACAGAAAGTCAGGTGCATCGTGAATTGGCGAGCGGTCTTTCATGCCCCGTCGGATTCAAAAACGGCACTGACGGCAACGTCAAAATTGCAATTGATGCCATTAAAGCGGCCGCAAACGAACATGTCTTCCTTTCCGTCACTAAGGGCGGCCACTCCGCTATTGTTGTTACGGGGGGCAATGAAGACTGCCATGTCATCCTTCGCGGCGGCAAAGCGCCGAATTACGATGCCGAGAGCGTAGCCAAAGTCTGCGAAGCGCTGAAAGCAGCCGGTCTTCCGCCATCTGTCATGATTGATGCCAGCCACTCCAACAGCCATAAGAAGCACAAAGAGCAGATCGATGTCGTTGACAGCATCTGCAAGCAGATCGGCGACGGAAGCTACAACATCATGGGCGTCATGATCGAGTCCAATCTTGTCGAAGGCAACCAGCCTCTCGTTAAAGGCAAAGAAAAAGAACTGAAATACGGTCAGTCCATCACGGATGCCTGCATCGGCTGGGATGACACGGTCAAGGTCATCACCTCCTTGGCCCATGCCGTTCGCGATCGACGCGAAAGAAATCGCTAATCCAGATTCATAGAAGAAACCGCCGTGAAGATCGCTCAATCCTCACGGCGGTTTTTAATTAGTTTTAGAAAGTCAGCTGACTTTCAAACCGAATTACTTGATGCCGACAATCATCGGGATCAGGTTCTGGTAGAAGCGCAAAGCGATTCCAATCACATCTTCGTCAAAGTCGAAGAGTCTCTGATGGTGACCGGCAGATGTACGGCAGCCGAACACAACGAAGGTACCCTTACCGCCGTGCTGCTGGACTCTACGGAGCATGATCGTGCAGTCCTCACTGCCTAACTTCAAGCCGAGCGGTCTGGCGAGTTCTTCGGTCGTCACATTTCTTGCGGCGATATAAGCAAGTTCGATGGCTTCCTGGTCCGGCTTGAATTCAGTAGCTTCACCGGCTTTGACGATATCGACTTGGCAGTCGTACATATCGGCAGAAGCCTTAATCTTACGGATTGCCTGATCACGCATGTAAGCGTTGAGTTCTTCGGTTTCACCGCGGACTTCAAGCTGCATGAAAGCGTTCGGAGCAACCACGTTGCGACCCTGGCCGGCAACTAACGTTCCGACGTTCAAAGCAGTCACTTCTCCGATCGGGCGAGTAATGCCGTGAATTGCCAATGCAGCAGCTGCGCCGGCTAAGAGGGCATTCTTACCTTTCTGAGGATCGGCGCCGGAGTGGGCGGCAAGACCCGTGAATGTGGCATCCAATTTGGTGGAAGCCAAGAAAACGCCGGGTTCCGGAGAAATCGTACCTGTCGGCAAGTTAAAGCCGAGGTGGTTTCCGAAGAAGAAATCGACGTCATCGAAAATACCGGTTTCGGTCATTGGGCGTGCACCGCGAACACCTTCTTCAGCGGGCTGGAAGACGACTTTGATGGTTCCGCAGAACTGATCCAGGTTTTCCTGAATCCAGTTGCAGACAGCGATACCCATCGTTGCGTGACCGTCATGACCGCAGGAGTGCATATGGCCCGGATTCGTGCTTGCCCAGCCTTCGTCGAAAGGACGGTGACCGGCTTCGTGAGCTTCATCCACGTCAACGCAGTCCATGTCGAAACGGATAGCTAAAACAGGACCGGGACGGCCGGTTTCGAAAATAGCGGCAACACCGGTGTAGTCCTGCATGGATTCGATAAATTCCGGAGGAACTCCTTTTTCTAAAGCTGCTTTTTTAGCTTCTTCAACTTTGGCAGAGTTGCGGCCTGCGACAAAGTCAGGATTGATAACCTGACGGCCATAGATTGGATCCAAACCGAAGCTGCGAAGCTTTTCAACGATCTTGTGGGTCGTGACAAATTCGCACCAGCCAGTTTCGGGATAGGAATGGAGTTCACGACGGAACTTAATCAACTCGTTTTCAGTAAGCAACTTTATTCTCCTTGTTACTGTTCAAATAATCCGCTCATTATCGCCGATCTTTAAGTTCGTGTAGAGAGGGGGAAGTTCTTAGTGAACCCGCGGGATTTTTATGATTATCCTTTGTCGCAACGAGATGCTGTTGAAGAGCTGCGTCAATTAAGTTCGCGATCCTGAATAGATTAAAAAACAAATAGTTATTCGGAGAACTCGCATGAGCTGCACATACGCTTTCAACATAACCGGTTGGTCTCATGTGTACATCAAAGATGATGAATATGCCAAAAACCGTCTTAAATACTTAGCTCAGCACTGCCCTACAGTGTTTCTTAAATTCGAGTACTCGGCGTATAAAGGCCTTGCCGAGAAAATTTTGAAAGAAACAGACTCGTCATTAAGAGGATAGCAGATCAGCTCCTTCAAAATTGCATACCCACAAGGCTTAGCTTTATTTTTGTTCGACTGGGTTGAGTTTTTAAGTCACGAGTTCTCAAGCCCGATATGTTTAATTATGAACGACCCGCGCCGTTGCACGTTTCTATTGTTGCGTTCATATTCCATTGCAAGGCGTTTGGAGATGAAAAGCTTCGTCTACGCATACCCTAAGCGCGGCTTTCGCCTCTGTCCGGTTAAACCAATCACACTCGAGGCTAGTCCGCATCGAGACGACACTGAATTGTTGGTTTCTGCACAAGCGCTAACTGAACGCTTTTGGACTGAAGATGATTTGATCAGGACCTTGCTCGGCTTGGATAACCGCGATGAGATTCAGATTTCTCTGTAACATTCATCAGCAGCAGCTTTAAAAGTCAAAACGCCCCGCAGGGCGTTTTGGTTATCAAGAGTTGGTCTCTTTACTTGTTCATGTAGTTAGCAGCATTCGTACCTGCTATACGGCCGAAGGTAATGATGTCAGCAACCGCGTTTCCGCCGATGCGGTTACCGCCGTGAACACCGCCAGTCACTTCACCGGCAGCATAGAGGCCGGGAATCGGTTTAGCTGTCACGCCGATCACTTCTGCGTTCTTGTTAATTCTCACGCCGCCCATGGTGTGGTGAATAGCCGGAGTGATCTGAACAGCGTACATAGGCCAGACATTGTTGGCTACAACCATCTCAGGGCGCCCGAAAGCCTCGTCTTTCTTGGTCTCGAAGGCTTTTTGATACTGATCCATTGTGGCCTTAAGATTCTTGGCAGGTACGCCCATAGCCTTAGCTAATTCGTCAACATTCTTGCCGGAAACCATCAAACCCTGAGAAACATAACCGGCAGCCAGCTTGTTGGACTTAACCAGTTTGTCATCAATGAGGAGCCATGCTTTGCCTGTCGGCTGAGCCAATACGGCAGCAGCAACAACGTCACGCGGCTGAAGTTCATTCACAAAGCGATTGCCCTCATTATTGACGAGGTACCCGCCGCGAGCTCTCATGGATTCAGAAATCAGAATGCCTTTAACAGGAATAACGGTCGGGTGGGCTTGAATCTCTCTCAAATCAACGAAAGTTGCACCGACGCCTTTAGCCAAGTCTAAACCTTCACCCAATGCACCCGGTTGGTTCGTTGTAGCAAAACCTTTGTATTCCGGCCTTAAAGAAGAAATCAGCTTGGCATTTGCACCGAATCCGCCGGTAGCCAACACCACAGCCTTGGCATCAATCGTGTAGTCTTTCTTGTCTTTGCCTTTTGCTTCGACCTTCACGCCGGAGATCTTACCGTCTTTGGTCAAAAGCTCTGTGACCTGATTAAGCGGACGAATTTCAATCGTCGGAATCTTCTTAGCTGTACCGTAAAGAACCTTCATCACAGACTGTCCGACTGCAGAACCGTCGCAAGGTCCGTGACCGCGGGCAGCTGTCTGTCCGCCGCCGCGGCCCATACGATGGCAGAAAGGAGCGCCTAAGGAGAGGAGCCAAGCTTCGGCATCTTTGGCGTTCTCAGCCAAAGTCAGCGTCAGCTCAGGATTGTTGAGATAGTGGCCGCCCTTCTGAGCATCCATACTCATACGCATGGCGGAATCGTTCATGATGCCGTGTTCAAGCTGTTGGAGCGTGCCTGCGGCATTCATACCGCCCTCACTGCGGAGAGTGTTTCCGCCGATGATCGGCATTTTTTCGAGAACAATAACTTTCTTGCCTTGCTGAGCTGCCATGATAGCGGCAGAGAGGCCGGCGCCGCCGGAGCCGACGACAACAAGATCAGTTTCTTCAGCATTAACAGCGCCGAAGGCCAGTGCAGAAACGAGTGCAATGCAGAGCTTCTTCATTTTTAATCTCCTTAGTAGATATGAAATTCGTTAATTGAATTTTTGCGCATCGCAGTACTTAAGTACCCTGACAAATATCAAAAAAGAGCGTTTTCTTCGATGTGAGAGAGTAATCTCACTAATTCCGAAACCGTCTGTACCCCTAATTTATGGAGTCCTTTTTGACGATGAACCTCAATTGTTCTCGGTGAAAGTCCGAGGCGTTCGCTGACTTCTTTGTTAATCAGCCCTTTCGCAATCAGCGATAAGATTTGTTTTTCCCGAGAAGTCAGTGTCTGAAATCTCTTCTTTTCTTCCTCCTCCGAAATCGTCCAGCTTCTGTGAGTTTCGTCATATCGAACTGCTTTTGCCACGGCTGACAGAAGTCTCTCCTCGTTAATCGGCTTTTGAATGAAGTCGATGGCGCCGTCCTTCATCGCCTGGACGGCCATGTCCACATCGCCATGCCCTGTCAGAAAAATCACCGGAACCTCGTACTTTCTTTCACGCAGTCGTTGGTACAGCTCCAGTCCGTTCATCTCCGGCATAGCGACATCAAGAATGAGACAGCCGATGAGAGAAGGTCGGTCTTCAACCAAAAATTCAGAGCCTTTCTCATAGGCCTCGACCGCCCATCCCTCGGACTCAAGGAGGAACTTCAGCGCTTTTCGGATGACTGCTTCATCGTCCACTATGCGAATAATCGGATTCGATATTGTCATTGTTCTGTCGTCTCCTCTGCCGGCAACCTAATTTCTACCCTCAACCCGCCCGAAGCCGCCCGAGAAAAGAAAATCTTGCCACCGTGATTTTCAATAATGCTTCTGACAATCTGCAGACCTAGACCTAATCCGTCAGCTTTCGTTGAATTAGTCGGTTCTGAGAGTTTTTCAATCTTTTCTTTTTCAATGTGACCGTTGTCTTCGATTGCAATTAGCGCTTTGTTATCTTCTCGCTTAATCGTCAGAGCCACTTTCGAATTCAAGACTCCGAGTTCTTGAAGTGCCTGAGCCGCATTTCTCAAAAGGTTAATGATCACCAGCTCAAATTCGAGCGGGTTCACGATGATATAGACCGGTTGCTCTTGAAGGATCCAGACTTCAACTCTTTCTCCGCTCTGTCGTTTGAATTCTCGAACTGCTTTGTTAACGAGCTCGGAAACTTCCGAAGACACTCTTTCGCTGCGAGTGCCTTTGGCGTAGCTTCTGACTCGCTCGACAATGGCGGCAGCTAAGTCCGCATCTGTGCGAATCTCCGTCAAGGCTGTACTGAGCTTGTCTTCTGTCAATGTTCCCGAATCTTTAGCGCGCTGAAGCGTCCGAGCATAGAGCTTGATACCAGCGAGCGGCTGATTGAGTTCATGTGCGATCAGGCTGGAAATCTGCCCGACGACAGCCGCTCGCTGCATTTTCATCAGGCGTCGGTGCGCTTTTTGTGCTTCATTAAAACTCCTATTCTCACGTTTGAGCGATTCTTTGAGCTCCCTCGTCCTAATGTCCACCGTCCTTGAGACAATGAGAGAATGGATCAGCAAAAGAACAAAAGCAGCTAGGGCACTCAAGATCCAAAAGCGATATTCGACAATTCGCTGCCAAAACCATTCTTTACTAAACCGCTGATACGACCCGAGCCGCAGAGACTTCAGAAGATTGTCTACCGCGGTGTAGTCACTTGCAACGGACCAATACAAACCGATACCGACCGGTTTTTGTGCAATCAAACCTGCAGCCACCGCTGACAGGACTGCCGGTGAAACGGAAGGGTTCGAGCCAAAACTCCAGTTCGGATAAAGTCGTGTGGAGTGCAGGCAAATGTGGTCCGGATCGCTCTTAAGATTGATAAACTTGAGCTGATCCGTCGTAACAACCTTTCGATTAACCGCATCCTCGAGATAGCAGGCTCTCAAAATCCCCACATCAGCCTTTCCGTTCAAAACGTCTTTAATGATTTGATCGCGATTAAGACCGTAAAACTGAGTCGATCTAAAAAAGGTTTTAGGATCGTAACCGTCCGCGGCAATCTCGCCCATCGCGGCCAAATACATCCCGAAAGCAGTCGGGCGACCTGCCGCAGCACGTTTGTCCTTGAGGTCCGAAACGTTATTGATATCCGACCTGTCGGCCTTAACAATGAACAAAGAGCCTTCAGACCGATTCGGATTTTTAGAGAACGGTGAAGACGCTGTCAGCACATCACGAGCGCCTAGATCCTGATAGCGCCGAATGGTTGCCGCAGTCGAAATGAAGAAATCCGCCTGATGGTCTTCGATCAGCCTTTCTAACTCCGGCAGCTCGACATACATAACCTTTAGCTTGGCCGGCGCCACGGCTCTCTCGACCGTCTTAATCGTTTGATTTACAAAAGCGGCATGCAGAAGCGGAGTAACGGCTGAGTTGATCGCAAACGTGTATTCCTTCGGTTCCTCAGCCTGCACATTGAGCAGAAGAAAACCGATTACTGCAGCGATCAGCCTAAGAATCTTATTCACGGTTCAACTTCATCGAACTAAGTCGTAGTTGTCTTCAACTTACCACAATTGAGTCAAACTCAAAATCCGTTTTCTCACTACTAAAACTGACACTCGGCTAAACACCCCTAATCTGCAAATTCAGATAAGGAAAAAATCAAAAAAATAATCCCGAGTTTGATCCCGGGATGTATGTGAACACTTA
This sequence comes from Parasutterella sp., assembly GCF_057870745.1. Taxonomy (NCBI): domain Bacteria; kingdom Pseudomonadati; phylum Pseudomonadota; class Betaproteobacteria; order Burkholderiales; family Sutterellaceae; genus Parasutterella; species Parasutterella sp. The sequence goes on from NZ_DBMALT010000023.1 coordinate 32,387, forward strand.
CTTAATCTCTAAGTATTAGGATACTGTTGCTTTTGACCCTTTATCTCCGCAAAACGGAAGAATGCAGGTTTCGGCCTGCGCCAAAATCTTGGTCATCAGTTCACGGTTTTCAACCGGCGTAAAGATGTTGGAAATCGACATACCAAGGTACATGGCCATCACGCAGAGAATGCGGTACTGCCCTTCCTGGTCGTCCGGCGAGATGCCGCCCGCTTCCGAAATCATCTTCCGAAGGCGTGCGCCGTTTTCCGTAATCTTTTCTTTTATCTCGGGATTGCGCGTGCACTCAGTCAGAATCGTCAGCATCAGCGAAGAGCGACGAGAATCAAAAATCGACTGACAACTCGGGTTCTTCTCTCCTGCGGACATCGCTGTCTTTAGAGCATCAAAAGTTTCCTGCCCCATCTTCAGCTGCACTGCCAACGCCAAAGCAGCTTTACTAGCATAGAAGTTGTAAAGATGAGGCGTACTGACGTTGGCCGCTTCTGCGATTTCATTCATGCTTGCCGCATGAAAGCCCTTATCTAAAAAGATGGCTTCCGCGGCACGCAAAATTCGATCGCGCTTTTCGCTGCGTTTTTCTTCCTTACGCTCTTCAACTCTGGTTTTTCGGGTTTTAAGCATTTCCGCCTCCGCTCGAGACAGGAACTGCCTGAGCCTGTTCAGCGGCAGCCGGAGCTTCCGTTTGAGCAGCTGCCCGAGTTTCAGGTTCAATGACAGAGCCGCCTCCGAGCACCTTATAGAGCATTACGCCGCTGGACAGGCGATTACTCTCGGCAGAAATGTAATTCGTCTGAGCAGCAACCATCTGTCTTTGGCTTTCCAGTACGGTCAGGAAGCCGTCAAGACCGTTCTTGTAGCGGCTCTGAGACAGACGGTAAGCCGTTTCCGTGGCGTTAACCAAATCCTTTAAGGCTGCGCACTGACGGTTCACCGTGCCGACAGTAGCAAGCGCATCACTTACCTCTGCAAAAGCATTCTGCACAGTCTTCTCATAAGTTGCGACCATGATCTTTTGCTGTGCCTCTGCCTGACGCAGGGTCGAAAGGTTCGCTCCGCCGGTAAAGATCGGGAGAGAAACGGAAGGTGCAAACGTCCAAAGGCCCGTACCGGCATCAAACAAGTCACTTAAGTGACGGGAAGAAGACCCGATGCCTGCCGTCAAAGAGATGCGCGGGAAAAAGTTGGCTCGAGCCGCGCCGATGTTGGCATTCGCAGACATCAGATCATGTTCGGCAGCCTTAATGTCCGGACGGTTTAAGAGGATGTCACTGCTTAAGCCGGCAGGAGCAATCGCTCCGTAATTCGTAGCTTCTTCCAGATTGTTCGGCTCAAGATCCGCAGGAACTTGGGAGCCGACAACTAAGTTCAGAGCATTCTGTGCCTGAGCCAAGCTACGTTCGTACTGCGCTACTGCAGCGCGAGCCGTGGCAACCGTCGTACGAGCCTGTTCTAGCTCCAGCAGAGAGCTCGCGCCCAAACGATAGCTGTCGGACATCAGCTTGAAGCTTTCTTCCTGACTTTGGAGCGTAATTTTCTGCAGACGGAGAAATTCTTTCTGAGCGCCTAAGTTAATCCAAGAAGTGGCGACCTGCGCAATCAGGGCGTTCTGTGCGGCGGCACGGTTTTCTTCAGCCGAGAAGAACTGCTGGAGAGCTGCTTCGCTCAGGCTTCTGACACGTCCGAAGAGGTCCAGCTCCCAAGCCGTAGAAGCCAGGTTCGCCTGATACGTGTGAGAAACGTAGCTGCTGCCCGTCGCCGACATCATACTTGGCGTTTTAGCGGCATTTTCCTGCAAGCCGGCTGCCACGGACGGCATCAGCGCAGATCTCTGAATACCGTAGGCCGCTCTGGCCTTTTCGATATTGAGGATCGCAACTCTCAGATCGCGGTTGTTGGCAAGTGCCATCTCAACCACTTTCTTGGCTTTCGGGTTGGTGATGAAGACCTTCCAGTCGGGGAGCGGAGAGGCTGTGGTCATCACGTCCTTGTACGCTTCCCCGGTCGGGAAAGTTGCCGCGACCGGCGCGGCAGGTCTTTCATATTTGGGCGCCATCGTGCAGCCGGCACAGACGGCCAGAGAACAGGCAATAACCGTGAGTTTTAATGCCTTCATTTACTTATTCTCCTGCAGGGCTTCCTGCGGTTTTTTCTTTTTAATCTTATCGCCGAAAAGCTTAACAATGAGCACATAGAACAGCGGAACGAAGAAGATACAGAGGAAAGTACCTGTCAGCATACCGCCTAACACACCGATACCGATGGCGTTCTGTGCACCGGATCCGGCGCCGGTTGCCTTAGCAAGCGGAAGCACGCCGAGACCGAAGGCCAGAGAAGTCATCATAATCGGACGAATTCTCATGCGCACCGCGTGTGCTGCTGCATGGACAATGGACTCGCCCTTCTCATGCAGTTCTTTTGCGAATTCCACAATCAAAATCGCGTTCTTACTGACCAAACCGATGGTCGTCAGCAAACCGACCTGGAAGTACACGTCGTTGTTCATGCCGAAAGCACCCGTCATACCGAGCGCACCGATCACGCCCAGCGGCACAACCAAGATGACGGCGATCGGAATAGACCAGCTTTCATACAGAGCTGCCAAACACAAGAACACAATCAAGATAGACAGCGTATAGAGCGCGCCAGTCTGAGAACCGGCCTGCTGTTCCTGGAAGGAAATACCGTTCCAAGCGATACCGAAACCGTATGGAAGAGCCTTGGCGATTTCTTCCATCGCCAGCATCGCCTGACCGGTTGTAAACCCTGCAGCCGGAGCTCCTTGAATATTCACAGCGCCTAAGCCGTTGAAACGTTCCAGACGAGAAGAGCCGAACTTCCACTCTGTGGAGCAGAATGCTGAGAACGGAACCATTTCGCCTTTATCGTTGCGTACATACCAGCGATCCAGGTCTTCGGGACGCTGGCGGAATTTCTCGTCGCCCTGTACGTAAACCTGCTTGATACGGCCGCGGTCATAGAAGTCGTTGACGTAAGAAGAACCCCAAGCCGTCGACAGCGTGTCATTAATGGAAGCCACGCTGACGCCTAACGAGGCCGCCTTGGCAAAATCAATGTGCAGCTGCAGCTGCGGTGCGTCTTCTTTACCGTTCGGACGAACGTTGTAGAGCTGAGGATTGCTTCTGGCAGCACCCAGCACCTGGTTACGGGCCGCCATCAAGGCGTCGTGACCTTGACCACTCAAATCCTGCAGATACATATCAAAGCCGTCTGCCATACCGAGCTCGGGAACCGGAGGTAGAGCAAAGCCGAATACCATGGAATCCTTCCAGCTCATTAGCGTGCGGTTAGCACGAGCAGCCACAGCCTGTGCTTTCTGCTCAGGATTCGGACGTTCGCTCCAGTCTTTGAGTTTGACGAAGGCCATGGCGGAGTTCTGTCCCATACCGGCCAAGCTGAAGCCGACTACCGTCATGACGGACTGAACGGAATCCTTCTCTTCGTTGAGCATGTAGTCCTGCATACGTTTTACAACAGGCAGGATTTGCTCTCTGGTCGAGCCTTCCGGCAACTGAATCTGAACCATTAAAGATCCTTGGTCTTCATCCGGCATAAAAGCGGTCGGAACTTTCAGGAATCCGAAAACCACGCCGCCGATAATTACGCCGTAGATCACGATGAAGCGTTTCCAGCGTGCGGTCATATAGCCCACAGCGGAGGTTGCTCCTTCAGCGCCTTTGTTAAACCAGCGGTTGAACCAGCCGAAGAAGCCTTTCTCAGCCTTGTCGTGCTTGATCGGCTTAAGAATCGTGGCACAAAGTGCCGGTGTCAGCGTCAGGGCAACCAGGACGGACAGGCCCATCGCAGCCACAATCGTGACGGAGAACTGACGGTAAATCACACCGGTAGAGCCGCCGAAGAAAGCCATCGGAACGAACACGGCAGAAAGCACCATCGCAATACCGACCAGAGCGCCCGTAATCTGCGACATGGACTTCTCGGTAGCGTCATGCGGAGAAAGACGCTCTTGGTCCATCACACGCTCGACGTTTTCCACCACCACAATCGCGTCGTCCACCAGCAGACCGATCGCCAGCACCATGGCGAACATCGTCAGCATGTTGATGGAGTAGCCCATGGCGCCCAAGATACCAAAGGTGCCCAAGACCACCACCGGCACGGCAATCGTCGGAATCAGCGTTGCGCGGAAGTTCTGCAGGAACAGATACATCACGAGCACCACCAGCACGATAGCTTCGAGCAAGGTGTGGATCACGCCTTCAATAGAAATACGCACGAACGGTGTCGTGTCGAACGGAATCACATACTCATACTTCTCAGGGAAGAAATGAGACAGCTCTTCCATTTTTTTGTCGACTAAGTCCGAAGTCAGCAGCGCATTTGCGCCGGAGGCCAATTTAATCGCAAGACCGGCGGTCGGTTTGCCGTTAAAGAAGGCGGTGGCTTCGTACATCTTCGGGCCCTTTTCAATGCGGGCTACATCGCGTAGGAAAACCTGAGAGCCGTTCTCCTGAGTCTTCAAGAAGATAGCGCCGAATTGTTCAGGAGTTTCCAGCAAAGAGCTCGAGGTAATCACCGCGTTAAGCGCCGTTCCCTTAGCTGCAGGCAGGCCGCCCACCTGTCCGGAGGATATCTGCACGTTCTGCGTGGAGATCGCGGTCTTAATGTCTGCCGGAGTGAGAGAGAATTCGTGAAGTTTTTCTGGATCGAGCCAAATACGCATCGCAAAGGCCGAACCGAAGACTTCGACTTCGCCCACCCCGTCCACGCGACTCAGTGGTTCTTGAATACTGGAAACAAGATAGTCACCGAGCTCTGCCGAAGAAATCGAACCGTCCGTCGAGGTCAGACCGATCACCTTCAGGAAGCTTGCGGTCGTTTTAATAACCGTCACGCCTAAACGCTGAACCACTTCCGGCAGGGAAGACTGTGCCTGAGACAGACGGTTCTGCACCTGCACCTGAGCCATGTCAGGGTCGGTACCGGCTGCAAAGGTCAGCGTAATGTTGATTCGGCCGCTCGATTCACTGGTCGAACTCATATACAGATAACCATCCAAGCCGGTCATCTTTTGTTCAATGACCTGGACGACGGTATCTTCAATCGTCTTAGCAGAAGCACCCGGATAGGTCGCGGAGATGCTCACCTGAGGAGGCGCAATCTGCGGATACATGGAAACCGGCAGATTCAGAATCGAAAGCGTACCGGCCAGCATGATCACAATTGCGATCACCCAAGCAAAAATAGGTCGGTTAATAAAAAACTTTGCCATATCAACCTCTGAATTTACTGCTTAGAAGCCTTTGCCGCTTTGGCTTGTTCCTGCTCAGCCATTGTCGGAACGATCTGGACGGGAACTCCCGGGCGGATTCTCTGCAGACCTTCGATGACAACCTTTTCACCCGGCTTCAGACCCTCCTCAACAATCCAGTTCTGACCTTGTGTACGATGAGTCACTAAACGGCGGATAGCGATCTTGCCGTCTTCAACCACATACACATAGGGCGTGCCGTTGGCTTCGCGCATCACGGCTCGCTGCGGGACCAGCAAAGCTTTTTCCATCGTACCCTGAGGGAGTTCGGTACGAACAAACATACCCGGCAAAAGAATATTGTCGGGGTTCGGGAATTCGGCGCGCAGCGTAATGGTGCCTGTGCCCGGATCAACAGAAACCTCGGACAGCGTAAGCTCGCCCGTCTGAGGATACTTGGTTCCGTCTTCCATGATCAAAGTCACGGGAATAGCGCCGCCTTTGGTTTTAAGTTTGCCGGAAGCGATGTCTTTTTTAAGACTGAGAATTTCTTTACTTGACTGGGTCACGTCAACATAGATCGGATCCAGTGTCTGAACGACGGCCATGTTCTGGGCCTGATGTGCGGAAAGCAATGCGCCTGGTGTAACTAAAGAGCGGCCGATGCGCCCGCTGATCGGAGAACGTACGGTCGTGTAGTCCAGGTTGATCTGGGCGTTCTTTAATCCGGCTTCAGCAGCAGCCACCGCGGCCTGTGCCTGCTTGTATGCAGCCTGAGCGTCGTCGTTGTTTTGTTTACTGATTGCATTGGTTTTGACCAGCTGTGCATAGCGGTTTGCGGTCAGACGGGTCTGATACAGCACGGCCTGAGCTCTCTGAAGCTCGGCTTTAGCGCTTGCCACTGCGGCTTCATAGACAGCCGGATCAATCTGATAAAGCGCTTGTCCTTCTTTGACTTCGCTTCCTTCCTTAAAGAGCCGTTTCTGCAGAATACCGGCGACCTGAGGACGGACATCAGCGACCAAATACGAAGCTGTGCGGCCCTGAAGCGTCGTCGTCATGTCTAACTCGGTCGGCTGAATTTCCGTGACAGAAACCTGAGGAGCTCGCTGAGCACCGGCTCCGGCTGGAGCACCGGTTGATTTCTGCGAGTCACATCCGCCGAACATAGTCACGGCAAAGCCCGCGGCAACACACAACGCCGCCTTCTTTAAGTCGTTCAATAACATGAAAAACCTCGAGATTTATTCCCAATTTATTCTGATTTGAGTGCGCTTTCTCGCCTGAGAAGCACAACGGACACAATTCTAGTTCAATTCTGAATGAACATTCATTCAGGAATTTACAATTTTCGATTGTTTAGCGAGCCAACAATGGAAAGTTGTAAAGGAGATTTTCTTGCTAAGTATTTTCCATTACCGCTTTTTCGGAATACTTCCGTGCTTCCGCCTCAAAAACGGAGATCTTCCGTTCCATCGCCTTCAGTCCGCCTTCCCAAAATTCAGGCTGAGTAATATCGATCTTGAAAAACTTTTTAAAAAGATCGTCGACAGACATACGTCCGCTGTTAAACAGAAAGTCACTGTAAATTTTGGGGAACACTTCCGGCATTCGATGACGAATCTCAGATAATCCGTAGGCACAAACCGTACCGAAGATATACGGGTAGTTGTAGAAGTAGTCATCAATCTTGTAGAACTGACCGCGGTTGATCCAAAGATAGGGATCGATGCCGGCGGTACTCTCTCCGTACCAAGCCTGCCACGCCTCGGACAACAGATTAGAAATCTTGGTGACGGATAACACGCCTTTCCTTCGCTCTTCAAAGAAACTTCTTTCGAAATCGAAGCGCACACCCATGTTTATGACATAGTTCGAGATAAACGTGAGCTCCTGCCAAAGGGCTTCCAGCTTTTCTTCCGTTGAAGCTGCTTTCTCTTGGATTTCTTCAAAAAGCAGCAGCGCAAAGAAGTGTCCGGCAACTTCCATCAAAGCACGTGGAATCTTTCGCTCCTGCGCAGGCAGCTCTCTTTGCAACCAGAAGTGCCAGGCATGGCCGTACATGATGGCCTGTTGGCTCATGGAGGCGAATGATCCGAGATACGTCGAAAAAATTCTCGGCTCATTGAGCGACAAAATGCCTTGGAAGAATGCGCCGTTTTGTTTGCCCGGCAGCTGACGAGCCTCAACCCAGCCTTTTTCGACGAACAATTCGAAGGTTTCCGGAATACGTTCGTCGAGCACCTTCCCCACTTCTTTAATCTTGTCGAGCGCCTCCTCGTAAGGAATATGAATTTCTCTTCTGAGCGGAGCGGGCGCATTAAGATCCCAGACATCCATCGCACTCCTGCCGGTAAAGAGCGCACGGCTGATCACCGACTTTCGAAGCATGTGACGGTCAGCCCTCACCGCCGTCATCAATGCATCAACCGCTTCCGAGCTTACGGCATTTTGCCAATAAGCAGGCGCCATGAAGTCCATATGAGCAAACTCGAAACCTTTCAGCCGGAAACCGGTGAGCATATTAAAAATAGATGCGTAGAGATAAGCGTTCTGCGAATAGTATTCGTTCAGCGCAGCAAAGGTCGACTGTCTTAATTTCGGATCTTCCGAAGTTTTAAGTACCGCAATGCACTGCGAGTGAGACTGATGTTTCGTCAAACCGTCCATCGTCCTCACCGTCGCCACCAAATGTGAATTCACCGAGTGATAAAGATCCGAGCAAGGAACAAAGTTCGAAGCTTTCAGCTCATAGAGGAGCTGCAGAGCACGGGGCGACAGCGAAAAAGACCAGCGGGAAGAAACACGCTCAAAGAGCCATTCCCACTTACTGAAATCCAGTTCCTTCCAAATCGGATCGCTCTTTTTTAACTCGGTCAAGCGATGAAAAAGACCGGTAATCAGCTCGTAATAGCGGGAATGAATTTCCCAAAGGCGGACGCGCTCTTTTGCAGCTTCCTGTTCTCTCGTATCAATCGCAGACAGGCATCGACAATAGCCGATCAAAGAATCCGTAAGGCTAAAAACCTCCGCTAAATGCTCCAAGGCAATGCTGATCGAAACCGCGTCTTTGGCGTTCGGCACAAGCCCCGAGAGAATATGAATATCCGCTTCCAACCGCTGACGGGCCTTTCGATATGCCTGAGAAGTCAGACCTCCGTAAGAAGATCGGAAGTCCCATGCCGGCATTTTATTTTTCAAAGATGGAGTCATATTGATTCGGAAACAGCGGTTGATTTTCCGAATCATTCTAATGAAAAAGAAAAGAGGCAGCCGTTCCCTCACAAGAGAGAAGCCAGCCGCCCGGAGAGGGTTTATTGGTTCGAGGTGTTGTGTTCTTTTATTTATCCGAGAAGGGGTTTAGTGGTTTCCGTACCGGCTAATGCAAGCGCGGTTAAGAGAACCAGCTGAGGTCCGAGCTCGGTCTTTTCCATGATGAAATGCTCTTTAAGCGTATGAGCTCCGATTCCCTTACCGCCGGAACACAGGCAAGTGGCGGGAATGTTGTGGCTCATCGGAGCATTCGCATCCGTGGAAGACATTGCATAGTTTGTCAGCTCAATGCCAAGTGTCTTCTGGGCGCTGCGAGCAGCCTGAAGAACCGGGCAACTGTGCGGACGAAGTCCGCCCGGACGATTGCCGATCATGGTCTTGGTGAGCTTCAGACCATTTTCATCAGCAACACCCCACCGGGCATTTTCTTCTTTGATGGCCTTCTCGAAGGCGCCTAAAACTTCACTCTCTACGCGAAGCAGTTCGTCATTGGAAACGCTGCGGATATCCACGTCCACTTCGCAGTGAGCGGAAATCGTGTTGACCGTCGTACCGCCCTTGATCGTACCAATCGTGAAGGTGGTCTTTGGGTCTTCCGGAACTTTGATGTCGGCAATGATATTGCCGGCACGGCAAACGGCGTGAATGGCGCTCGGAGTCTTGCCGAAGTCAGCGAAAGAGTGTCCGCCTGTACCGTCCACGGCTAAACGCCATCGGTGAGAACCGACTGCGCCGTAAAGGACGCGGCCGACGTCCGTACTGTCGATCGCGACAAAACCGTCAAGCTTGTTGTTAGCACAGAGATGCTTTGAGCCGCGAATATCGCCGTTGCCCTCTTCGCCGACGGTACCGACAAACCAGATATCGCCGACAGTGCGGATGTCTTCTTTTTCAAGGGCGCGGAGCACCTGGAGAAGCGCTCTCAAGCCGGAGCAGTTGTCACCAATGCCGGGGGCACGGTAGATATTTCCCTCTTTTTTGACCTTGACGTCGGTTCCGGCCGGGAACACGGAATCCATATGAGCACCGATGGCGAGAACTGGGCCGTTGCCGGAACCCTTGCGGATACCGATCACGTTTCCGATTTCATCAATATGAACATCGGTCAAACCGTACTGCCTCATACGCTCTGCAACAGAAGCGGCTCTTTTCTCTTCGTGGAAAGTCGGAGCTTCAATTTCGCAGAGCTCAATCTGTTCCAGCATAGCGACTTCAGTCTGGTCTTTAATGAAGGCAATAGCCGCTTCAACTTTGGGTTCTTTAGAGATTTCGGTAACAAGACCGAGAACTTTAGGATCTAATGCGGGAATATTTTTCATGCCAGTCTGTTCCTATTAAACCAGGAAGTAAAGAGTGAGAACCATCACAACAGCGGCCGGAGCAGTTCTCTTCACGACTTCAACCGGGGAGACGCCTGCGATACCGGACAGAAGGATGATGCCGCCTGCAAGCGGAGAAGCCTGACGACCGATACCGGCTGCCATCATGGCGAGGTAACCCAGACCGTCAATGGTCATTCCGAATGTCGGAGCGTGCGGAGTAACCGCTTCGTTAAAGGCGAATGCTGCCGCATCGCCGGAGCCTGTTAACACGGCCAGGAAGAACGGACCGAAAGCACCGCCGATCTTGGCAACTTCGTTGGAGTGAGTCAGATACTGAACGAAAACTTCAATGACGCCTGCGGCACGTAAACCTGCGGCAAACACACCGGCAGCAATAATGATACCGAGGATCTTGGCATAGCCGTTACCCATACCGGCGAAGAATTTCTTCGTGACTTCTTCGGGGTTGGAGCGTGTAACGACTAAGGCATAGAACGTACCGATCAACATAGCGGTTGCAACAGACATCTTGAGCTGCGGGAACCAGATGGAAGCGCAAACGAGAAGAACGACCGGAACGATCGGAGCGATCGCGAACAGGATGTTCGGATGTTCAATTTCATTGGAAGCAACTTCAACGGCTTCTTCAACAGCGGCTTTACCGCGCTTAAAGTCACCGAAAGCAAAGCAGGTGATCGTGATCACGACAATGCTGATCAAGCCCATGGTGACGGTAGTCGTGGCATGAGCTCCGATGAACTGCATGATTTCCATGGATGCGAGCTTGGAGATGAACGGGTTATGAGAAACGCCCGGGTTCAGATAAGCCGGCATCATGCAGCCGCCGACAGCTGCAGCAGCAATAGCGGGTTTGAAACCGCTTCTGATCATGATCGGGATCATTGTCGGACCGACGGCAGCGGAAAGACCGGCCATAGAAGGAATGGCAGTGGCAATCACGCTGGTCACGATCATGCAGGAAGGAAGGAGAAACACGCCGAGCTTTTTCAGCGGTCTCATCAGAAGGCTAACCAGATGAACGTCGCATTTGGTCAGAGAAATCACTGCAGCAAAACCGAGCGCCGAGCAGATGGCGATGATCAGGCTGCCGTTTGTCATCGATTTGTCGAACTGCTTGAAAGCGATCATCGGCTGCAATGAAATGAAGGCCATCACAAAGCCGGAAGTCAGCAGAACGAGACGAGTTTCATAGCGCTTGATAAGGGCATAAACCGTTGCAATCACTACAACAATAGCGGCCCAGAAAGTCCATGTCATTTGGTTCTCCCAGAACAATAGGTTTAGAAAGAGTCATCGCCGATAATTCGGCCTTATATTTCTAGAAACGAATTTTACGTTCTGAGATAAATCAGATTCAGACAATTAAGAGTTATTACCTAATGATTCAGTAGTTACTCGATTATTTATTCTATCTATTCGATCAATTAAAATTTATTGATCTTCAATTAGAAGATAATTTGAAATTTGTATTAGGTATTATTTCTATCTTTATAGGTATTACTACCTAAGTATTTGTAGACGTATCATAAATTTTTCTCAGCAGTGTGGTTATTTTGTCCTCGTGGTACAACAATCCTGAGTAAAACCACTAATACATTGAGAAAACCA
>NZ_DBMALT010000024.1:0-43788 GCF_057870745.1 Parasutterella sp.
GTCGATAAATTTTTAAAGATCATTTCGGCTTTCGCCGCCGCTCAGTTTCGTGAGCGAAGAATTGAAATTTTACTCGTTTAAAATTTTCTGTCAAGCGACTGGAGAATTTCAAATGTAAAACTTCGTTTCTGTATTTTCCGCTGCACTACTGCGTCGAAAAACGGAGGCGAATTATGAATGCTTATTTTGGGCTTGTCAAGTCAACAAAATTCAACTTTCTTTCAACAGATTTTTTTATCTCAATAAAGGCTTCAATGTCACGCTTACGTATTAGTCATTATTGTCCCTACTCGGAGGCTCTTCTTGCGTTGTCTTTGAGGAGAGCTTTTCCTTGAGTTCCAGGAGGTAACTCAACCGGCCTTCCGCATTCTTTAAAAATTTGGCTTGGTTTTCTTCGTACACTCTGTTCTTGTTGTTATTTTGTGAAGCACGCTTGCTCTTAGCCAGCAAATAGCCTGCCCTCGCTTGTTCTACTTTATTCTGAGCCGCGGCTATTTTTTCTTCGATTGCCAAAAGCTCAGTATTGTCGATGTTTAGAACTGCTGATACTTCTGAAGCGTCCTCTAAAGTTTTACCGGCTATATCCGCAAGAGCTTTCAGCAACTCAGGAAAACACGATCCTATTTGATCGGGGTCTTTATCAGAATTCTGGTACTGCACCATTGCAAATGACAATTTCGAGTGGAGTTCTTCTACATAACCCAATCCATTCTTCTTGTAGCTAGGCCACTGTTTCATAAGGGCTTCCAAGCTCTCTTCAGGATCGAATAATTTGTAGTAAACCTGCTCAATAATTTCCTTTTCCATGCTTTCAGAAACTTTGAGCAGTTGAGTTTGTGTCGGGCCAGGAAAACGGACTGATGCTGTTAATCCGCATGGAAGTTTTAAAAAGTGCATCAAGAACCAAAGCTCTATGCAGGGATTGGACCAGCAAAGACGAATTCTTCTATTGCGAGAAGCTAGTTCGAAAGCTTCCCGGTAGGAAGGATGTCTATCCCGATCGAAAACACACCAAACATCTCTTAATGTCGTTCCTTTTAATTCATCCAGCGCCAGAATTCTGGCTGCTTCCTTTACCATTTCAGCCGGTGAATTGCCTGATGGCTTGATAATGGAGATCTTATTCAGCACACCAAGTCTTCTCGCATAGGCAGAAATGTAGTTTCCTTCCGTCTCGCCTTCGACCAAGAAACAAAGGTGATCGGGCGAAGCTTCCAATGTTTCTTTAGGAACCAGGGCGCGCTTCAATGAGTCAACTAGGTCTGCGATGATTTCGGGGCAGCCCCCCGTAGCTTTGCTAATGATTTCAACCCTCAACCCTTCCCTGTACCGAAGAATAAATTCTTTGACTTCTGCTGCTTCAAGCTCGGTCTCCATTGTTTTTGTGAAAACACTGATCTCTTCAATTTCTTCATTTGTCAATTTCAGATTAGGCTCGAACTTAGCTGGATAGACGGTGAAATCTACGGTAGCTGCCTTTTGATTGATTTTCGCTCGCTTGCCCTCAGAACCTGCTTCGAAACGCACGATTTTGTACTTCAAGCCGTTTTTAGAAGCTATGTATTTCAGTTCGCTCATGATGAAACACCGACAATAGTTTATTTGTTTCATCGTCCTCCTTAGTGCGTCAGGTGATGTCTTACGTCCTAAAACAGCAAATGACAAATCAGACTTTTGTAGGCTTCAGTCAAACGATATGTTCGGGATACACTGTCCTTTTGTTCGATTCAAAATCCAGGAGTAATACAATCAAGTGATAACTCAGATGTTCGGCATTGGCCGAACACACTTTGTAGATTTATTGCGAATGAGTAACGAAACAAAAAACGAAATCAGCGGAATTCTCTTGGCAGGCGGAAAAGCCCGAAGAATGGGAGGCGTAAATAAAGGAGCTCAGCTTCTTGGAGGCCGAACACTCGCAGGCTTGGTCATCGAACGCATGAAACCTCAAGTCAAGTCCATATTCATTAGCTCTAATGAGTTTGCCGCCGAATTTGATTCTTACGGTTATCCTGTGTTCAAGGATGTTCGTCAGGATTATCCGGGGCCTTTAGCCGGAATCGAAACTATCTTAAAACAAGACTTAGGCGGTCCTTGGTATTTCGTCTCACCGACGGATACCCCGTTTCTACCGAGAAATCTGGCCGGACTTTTGCATAAGACAGCGAAAGAGAAACAGGCACTCTGTGTTTTTCCAACTCACAAAGGTAAAAAGGAACCTCTGCACTGCCTGCTTCATAAAGACGTCCTGCCCTCGCTAACCTCATTCTTGGATTCAAATAAACGGAGCGTTCTGGGATTCCTAGAGCATCTTGGTGCACTCGAATTGGAATGTGAAATCGATGAAGGCGATTTCATGAATCTCAACACGCTTGAAGAGCTGGAACTATTAAACAAAACGTTAGAACAGGAGCTTTCCGATGGAAGTTAAAACCTACACGCAGACACTCGAATTTCTGCGTTCCTATATCGAGCCTGTGGCTTCAACAGCAGAAAAGACGATTTCCGAAGCGCTTGGTTTTGTATTAGCTGAAGATCTTCACTCACCCATCGACCTTCCGCTTTTTAATAACTCAGCGATGGACGGCTGGGCTTTTGGTTCGGAAGACATCAAGCCTGAAGGTTTTACGTTAAAAGAGGTCGGATCTTCTTTTGCCGGTCATCCTTACCCGAAAAAGCTGCAGTCAGGTGAATGTGTTCGTATTATGACCGGCGGAGAAGTACCAGAAGGAGCGGACACCGTCGTCAAACAGGAAATTGTGAAGGCCGACGATAAAGAAATTACTTTCCCGTCGGAAGTAAGGGCCGATGACAATGTCCGCCGAAAAGGAGAAGAGATCAGGAGCGGTGACGTTTGCATGACGAAGGGTACGCTGCTCCATGCGCCCGAAATAAATTTCCTTGCAGCGCTCGGCATTCACAAGGTAACTGTTTTTAAAAAGGTGAAGGTCGGCTTTTTCTCCACGGGCGACGAACTTCAAAGCATCGATCAGCCACTTGCTCCGGGAAAAATTTACGATTCGAACCGTTACTGCATCGGAGCGATGTTAAGAGAAAAAGGCTTTGACATCATCGATTACGGTGTTATCAAAGATAATCCTGAAACCTTGAAAGAATGTCTTTTAAGAGCTTCTCAAGAGTGCGATGCCGTGATTACCTCCGGCGGTGTCTCCGTGGGAGAAGCCGATTTCACAAGAAAAGTTGTCTTAGAGATCGGGGAACTCATTTCCTGGCACTGTCTAATTAAGCCGGGCAAACCTTTAGCTGTCGGAAAAATCGGAAAGGCATATTTCTTCGGTCTCCCGGGAAATCCCACTGCTGCACAAGTCACTTTCTATGCCATTGTCTCCATTGCCTTGGCATTACTCTCCGGTCAGAAGGATCCTAAATTGGTCTATGCCTTAGCGGCGGCAAAAGGCAAGTTCAAGAAGAATGTAGGTTACACAGATTTCCAAAGAGGTCTGTTGACAATGGAAGACGGCCGAGTAACGGTGACGCCTGCAGGTTCACAAAAAACGGGCGCCTTAAAGTCCATGATAAAAGCCAACTGTTTCATTTACTTGGCTGATAATCAGGCTGCACCCGCTGACGGAGAACTTATCCCTGTCGTTCCTTTTTGGGGAGCCTGTTAGACCATCCCTTTCTTGAAAACCGATTGAATCGATTGAGACGCCGGAACTTAGAAGCCGGCGTTCTTCTTAACTGAGTTTTCACCGGAGAAGGTGCAGACCGGACTTTTGCTTCGAGCTCACGCGGATCGACCTGTGCGGGAACGATAACGTTTCCTTCTAAATCAATGATTCCGCGAAGTCCGATTCCGCGTGCGCAGAGTCCGTTGCACGGGCAATAGCGCTTGCTTTCATGCTGGTGGGCGTGAAAGATAATTTTGCAACCCATTTTCACAGCAAGATCGTCTAAGGCTTTGAAGCCTTTCGGATGCATCGAGGGGGCTTCATGCGTAATCAGGATGTCAGCCTTGCATTCCTTGAGTTTTTCATAGACACTCTGGAAAATCGTCGAACGGTGTCTGCGGGGAAGACCGCCGCGCCACATTCCGCTCTTGCCGATCTTTCGGATGAAAAGGCTTGGAGAAGCATAAAGCGGCATTGCCGGAGGCATCCAAATTTGGCCGCGGAATACACCGCCTAAACCGGCTACTTTAACGCCGCAAACGTCCTGAACTCTGCCGTGGAGATTATGTTTAGCGAAAGAAGACCTCCAAAGACGGTCATAAATAAGGTCTGAGTCAGTGTCGTGATTACCCGGAATCCAGTAAATCTTGGTTCCTTTAACACCTTTAAAAATCTCATCCAAGGAATGAGACGGCGTCAGGTCGCCGAGAATCAGAACCGCATCCGGGTGCCATTGGTCTATGGCGCTCAGGATGTGGTCAAACTCTCCGTGCGGATCGCCGCATAGAAAAACCTTACTCATTCATGCCTCCGTTGCTAACGAAGGCAGAGTTCACCCGACTTCTCGCCGGACGAAAAACTTCGTTCTTTGTGTCCATCAATACAAGCCGGCCTTCTTTTTACTTATAAGGGACTGGATTAGAAGACCTGGCTCCCCGTGTGTTCTGCTACTCGGAGAATAACACTATTTAGCGCCGTCTAAAAATTAAACCGACTCTCCCCACAAATTTGGGCATAAAAACTGACAAAAGAAACACAAATCGCACAATTTTTTCTAAAAAGAGAAGCACTGCGCGTTATCAGCCGCAGAGTACCTGGCTAAAAATTCAGATTCCTGCGCCAGGCCGGAACAAAGATTCTTCACTTGACTTCGATCACGTCCGCACCTTTAGGAGCCGTGAATTTAAAAGTCTCGGGGCTTAACTGAACATCAGTCTTAAGATCGGAAATCGTTAGATTTGTCTTCTCACCCATCGATCCGACAAAAATGAGTTTCTCAAGTTTTTCAGACTTAAATCCGAAAGAAACTGAGTTCACCGAAGCGTCCTTGGCTTTAGGCGTTAGCGTGATCCAGGTATATCCGTCTTCTTGCTTGGGTTGTGTCGCATTCCAATCTTTTTTGTAGGACTGAGTTCCGAATAGGATAGAGGCAGGACTCTTAGGAATAGCTCCTTTAGCCGACCGAACAGTCACTTGGTTTAAATCCTCATCCCAAATATAGATTCGGCTGCCGTCGCAAACCATCTTCTGAGGATACGGGCTGGTATAAGTCCAAACAAATTTTCCGGGCCGAGAAAACGAGAACGTTCCTTTCTGTAATTCTTCTGCAGGTTTTCCGTCTTTTTGAAAGGTTTGTTGCTCAAAAGCACCGGAAGCCTGTTTTGTCTCATTCAAAAAATTATTTAACAGATCCAACGGCTGGGAAAAAACAACGAACGGAAATAAACCGGTAATGGTCAAAAGTGCTGTTTTTTTCATGAAACGCTTCTTCCTCAATCTAACAAAAGTTAGCGATGAACTAATCATAAATGATGATTAGTAGTTTTACTAAGACTAGCGTTTTCTTGCAAACATTGTTTGCGATTTGTTTGTTCCCTCAGGCTTTTAATCAAAAAATCTCATCTTATTTTTGCTATGCTCCTAGCTCATGAAAACAGGAACAATCCAAATTCAAGAAGAAAAACTTCTGTCTTTTTGGAGGGCTTTGCGCAAGCCCAAGAATAACTGTTTTCTTCAACGGCCTTCCCAATTTCGGGAGGCCGTTTTTTTACAGGAATTGAAATGAACTTGGAAACTCCTCTTACTATTCGCTCGATGATTGAACCGGTCATCAAAAGGAACGGCGGATGGGTTAATACCCATGCTCATGCCGACCGTTCCTTTACGCTGAGTCCGGATGTACTGCATATGAGAAAGACTTGCACGCTGCAGCAGAAATGGGATGCGCTGGATAAGCTAAAGTCAGAATCCACTGAAGAGGACTTCTACAGAAGGTTTTGTCAATTCTTCGAGCTCATGATTTCTCAAGGCGTCACTGCCGTCGGTACCTTCGTGGACATCGACCCGCAGAGCAGAGACCGCGCTATCAAAGCCGGCGTTCGAGCAAGAGAGCATTACGCAGACCAGCTGGCTGTTAAATTCGCTAACCAGACGCTCAAGGGTGTTATCGATCCTGAGGCCAGACAATGGTTCGATATCGGCTCCGAAATGGTCGACATCATAGGTGCCCTTCCTAAACGCGATGAAAAGGACTACGGAAAAGGCTCCGAAGCTTTTGACATTATTTTGAGCACTGCAAAACGCCTCAATAAGATGGTTCACGTTCACGTCGATCAATTCAATGAATCGCTTGAATATGAAACCGAAGAGCTGTGCGCTAAAACCATTGAACACGGTATGCAGGGCAAAGTTGTGGCCATTCACGGTATTTCCATCGCAGCTCACTCCAGAATGTATCGCCGCCGCTTGTACGATCTGATGAAAAAAGCCGACGTCATGATGATCGCCTGCCCTACTGCTTGGATTGACACACCGCGTTCGGAAAGTATCGGCCCTGTCCATAACTCGATGACTCCTGTCGATGAGCTCGATCCTGCCGGCATCACGGTTGCCTTAGGTACGGATAACGTCTGCGACGCCATGGTGCCTTGGAATGGCGGCGATATGTGGCACGAACTGATGACGCTTGCGACCGGCTGCCGTTATGACGAAATGGAAGCCCTGGCAAAGATTGCAACGGTCAACGGACGCCGAGTCCTCGGTCTGCCGCCGCTGGAAAACACCGACTTCTCTATCCAAATCTAGGAGTGTCAGCAATGCCTACTTCTTTTATCGCTCAAGATATCATGGCTGAACACCTCCTCAGTCATAACGCCATCGTATTTCTCAAAGACAAGCCTATGCGTCTTCGCTCGGGTCTGGTCACTCCGATTTACGTTGATAACCGTATCCTTCCTTCTTATCCGGAAGCCTGGAGAGATATTGTTGAAACGATGGCATCCCGCATCGTTGAACTTAAGCTGGACTTTGACGTCATCGCCGGCGTTGAAGGCGCCGGAACTTCTCACGGCGCCGCCCTGGCTTACCGCCTCGGCGTTCCGTTCGTCACGGTTCGCCGCGCTACCAAGAGTTACGGCAACCTCAGTCGAATCGACGGTATCGACGTCAAAGGCAAAAAAGTTCTCATCATTGAGGACCATCTTTCTACCGGTCTTTCTTTATTGGATGCAGCCAAAGTACTTCGTGAAGCCGGCGCCATCGTAGAAGCCTGCTTTGCAATCACTAACTTTGATATGCCGGAGACGATGAGAAACTTTGAAAAGCATCACATCACCGCTTATCAGCTTCTTCCTTTTGCGTTCATTGTTGAAAAAGCCGAAAAATTAGGCCTTATCGACGCAAACGAGAAAGAACAAATCGATGCTTGGCTGGATACGCCCTGGACATGGGCAGCTGAGCGCGGTCTGTTTGCTCAAGCTTCTGAAAACTAATCAGTTCCCATTAACAGAAAACGGAAGGCCTCGAAACCTTCCGTTTTTCATGTGTGAACGTTTAATCCATTGAGGGACCGGAACCAACTAAAACTCGGCGTTTGCCCATACTGTTCGGTTTAGACACCACGCCTTCCTGTTCCATTTTTTCGATCAAGTTGGCGGCACGGTTATAGCCGATGTTTAAACGGCGCTGCAGGTAGGAGATAGACGGGCGATTTTCCGTCGTAACCAGCTGAACTGCCTTGTCATAAAGTTCGTTACCTTCATTGCGGGCGGAAGAAGTTTCTTCAACCTCTTCCTCTTCTTCCTCAGGTGCGTCAGTCACACCATCGACATATTCCGGCTTGCCTTGTTCCTTGAGGAACTCGGTCACACGGTAAATTTCTTCGTCCGGAACAAATGCACCGTGAATGCGCTGCAACTGAGCACTGGGCTTCATATAGAACATGTCGCCGCGACCAAGCAATTCTTCCGCACCCGGAGTATTCAGAATCGTCGTCGAGTCATAGCGGTTGGAGACCTGGAAGCTGATACGCGACGGGCAGTTAGCTTTAATCACCGGCGTGACAATATCAGCACTCGGACGCTGTGTGGCGATAATCATGTGCATGCCGGCCGCTCGGGCTTTTTGGGTCAGGCGCATGATCTGAGTCTCTACTTCCTTGCCGTAAACCATCAGCAAGTCAGCCAACTCGTCGATGATGATAATGATGTACGGGATCTCTTCCAAAGGAATCGGCGGCTGGGCATGCGGATTCATAATCGGAGTACCGGCTTCCTTCGCTTCGCGAATTCGCTGGTTGTAACCGTCAAAGTTTTTCTGTCCGGCCATCTTCAGCAGTTTGTAGCGTCGATCCATTTCGCGGACGGCCCAGGCCAGACAATGAGCCGCCTTGGCCATATCCGTAATCACCGGGGTCAAAAGATGGGGAATATCTTCGTAGGGACTGAATTCCACTTCCTTCGGATCAACCAGAATCAGCTTGAGCTTATCAGGCGGATTCTTATACAGCATCGACAGAATCATGGCGTTGATACCGACGGACTTACCGGAACCCGTAGTTCCGGCGACCAATAGATGAGGAGCTTTAGCCAAGTCAATAACGACGGGGTCGCCCGCAACGCCTTTACCAAGTGCCAAGGTCAGCGGAGAAGTACTCGACTGGAAGGGGTGACTGTTGATAATTTCTTTCAGATAAATCGTCTGTACCGACTGAGAAGAATTCGGCACTTCAAGACCAATACAGTCAGCTTCCTGCATATTCTCTACAATACGAACATTGGGCTGTCCTAAGCCGCGAGCCAAGTCTTTTGCCACTTCCACGAACTTACGAGAGCGGACGCCCGGAGCCGGCTGCAGTTTGAATCGGGTAATAATCGGCCCCGGCAGAGCAGAAAGAACCTTAGCGTTAATTTTATAATTTTGAAGTATGTGTTCGATACGCTGAGAGGTCAGGTTCAATTCTTCCCTGCTGACCTGAACCGCTTCAAACGGAGGATCGTTCAGCAACGACACCGGAGGCAGGACAAACTCCTTCGGTTCTTCCGGAACTTCTTCGATCAGCCGGGCTGGCTGTTCAACGACATGATCTTCGATCGGCAGATCTTTGACACTTTCCTCTTCATCGCGGATATCTTCAATATCGAAGGGTTCTTTTTCCATCGGCGCAACGGTATTTTCGGGCGTAGGGCGGAGTGAGGCCGGTGCCAAGTCTTCCGGATCGCGCTCATAATCAATCGGTTTAAATTGATCCGGACCTTTCACCTCGTCTTCCTTATCATCAGCGAATAAAAGTTCCTCAGTTTTAATCTCTTCAGCCCGCGGCTGAACATCCGGAGCGGAAGCAGCAGGAAGCGCAGGCAGTTCGGGAGAAGGCCCTTGTCGGTCCTGAAGCGACTTCTCTCTTTCCTCCATAGAGGCTTTCGCAAAAGCGTCATCTTCTTTGCTTTGCTTAATTGAAGCCACTCTGCGGAATAAACGCTCAAAAGTTCTTCCGATTTGTTCCGCGACCGACATCCAAGAAAAACCGAAAAACACGGAAGAACAAAACAGAACTAAAACAAGAACGAAAACCGTGGCTGCTTCTAGGCTCATCCAATAGAGGAGCTCGGATCCGATCGCGCTTCCAAGCGCTCCGCCTGTCGTGCCGGGAAGCCCTTCGGAATGAGTATGGAACCGAAGGAAGAACAGCGCACAGCAACTAAGGACCAACACACAGAAAGCCAAAATACGGAAACCCATCGGGATCGGAGAAACGGAAACTTTTTTTCCTCGCAGGCGTTTTAAGCCGCGAACCAGAAAATAAAAGAGTCCGATAACAAAGACCCAGGCGCCCCAGCCGAATAAAAGATAGAACAGATCGGCCGTCCAAGCACCCTGCACTCCGAAGAGGTTGCTGACTTGGAGCTTGGTATTGAAGCGTGAAAATCCCGGATCCGAGTAGTCATAACTTCCCAGAACAAGAGAAAGAGCGATACAAGCCGCCGCGCAAACGCAAAAGAGAACCAGACCCCAGAGTTTTCCTCCGGCGCCGACCTCGTCTTCGGAATTATTCCGAAACCGGGGGAAATTTCTATATAAGAAGGAGGTTTCTATCGAGTTGCTCATTATGTGTTAAATGGTGTTTCCGTAATTCTAGTTGTAAACCAACGCTCTATAATCGTTGGACAATTTGTGAATATTAAAGGAAGTAGAACATGACTACCAATACCGAACACAGTAAAGTTTTGATCATCGGTTCGGGCCCCGCCGGCTATACCGCCGCCGTTTATGCCGCCCGCGCTAACTTAAAACCTACTCTCATTACAGGTATGGAGCAAGGCGGTCAGCTGACAACAACGACTGAAGTCGACAACTGGCCCGGCGACCCCAAAGGCGTGATGGGTCCGGAACTTATGCAGCGCATGCTCGAACATGCTGAGCGTTTTGAAACAAGAATCGTTTTCGATGAAATTTCCGAAGCTCATCTGAACGAAAAACCGATCCGTTTGGTCGGCAACAACGGCAACTACACTTGCGACGCTCTGATTATTGCTACCGGCGCCAGCGCTAAGTATCTCGGTCTTCCCAGTGAAGAAGAATTCAAGGGCAAAGGCGTTTCCGCCTGCGCAACCTGCGACGGTTTCTTCTACCGCAACCAGGAAGTTGCCATCGTCGGCGGCGGCGACTCCGCAATTAAAGAGGCCATCTATCTTGCCGGTATCGCCTCCAAGGTTCACATGATCCACCGCCGCGACCAGTATCGCGCTGAAAAAATCATGGTAGATCGTCTTAAAGCCGTCGCAGCCGAAGGCAAGATCGTTCTCCACGAGTTCTGCACGCTGGACGAAATCCTGGGCGACAAGACCGGTGTAACCGGCGTCCGTTTGAACAACCTCAAGACGGGTGAAAAGGAAGACATTCCGGTTATGGGCGTTTTCATTGCCATCGGCCACTCCCCAAACACCAAGATGTTCGAAGACCAGCTGGAGATGAACCACGGTTACATCGTCACTAAAGGTATTGCCTCCGGCGCTGCTCAGGCCACCAACCTCCCGGGTGTCTTTGCCGCCGGCGACTGCCAGGACCAGGTTTACCGTCAAGCCATTACCAGCGCTGCTTCCGGCTGTATGGCTGCTCTGGACGCCTTAAACTATTTAGAAACAAACGGTTTGGTTGATTAACAGAAATGAATGTCGATAAAGAGTCTTTCGCTTCTCTGATGGGCTTGAAGGAACAACTGAAAGTCAAACAGGAAGAAGAAGCACGAATCGCTGCCGAAAAGGAACAAAAGCGTAAAGAGGCTGAGGCTAAAGCTCACGAGTTCGAGAATGCAATGAAAGAACTCGGAGTCAAAAAAAAAATAGGCAGGGAAGATAAAGTCTTCCACGCCATGCCGAAGCCGGCACCCATTCCTCGTCAGCGCTACGCCGACGAAAAAGCGGTGCTCGAAGACTCTTTGTCCGACAACATCAGTATCGATCACCTTCTGGATTCCGATGAACGGCTGTCTTATCGGGCACCTTCTATGGCGCCCGATGTTCCCAAGAAACTGCACCAGGGCGCATGGTCCGTTAAAGGTACCTTGGATCTTCACGGGTACACGTCGGAGGAAGCCAGACTGCTTCTGGTGGAATTCTTAAACGAGGAGAGAAAAGCCGGACACCGTGCCGTGCGAATCATCCACGGACAAGGATTCGGCTCTGCTGGACGGAAGCCTGTTTTAAAGGAAAAGGTTCCGGTTTGGCTGGCTCAGCGAAAAGAGGTGCTCGCCTTTGTACAGGCGCCGCCTTATGACGGAGGAGCCGGCGCCGTTTATGTTCTTTTAGCGCCTTAACCGGCAGAAAAAAAATTCGACCGATGCTTTGCGGCATCGGTCTTTCGTTTTGTTAGACGGCAGCGTTTCCGGTTTCACCAGTTCTGATTCGAATCACCTCTTCGACCGGCATCACGAAAATCTTTCCGTCGCCGATCTTGTTGGTACGGGCGGTTTTCATAATCGCTTCGACCGCCATGTTGACCAGCGAGTCGTCGACCACGCACTCAATCTTCATCTTGGGCAGAAAGTCCACGACGTACTCCGCACCACGGTAAAGTTCGGTATGTCCTTTCTGACGGCCGAAACCTTTGACCTCGGTCACGGTCATACCCTGAACACCAATTTCTGCGAGTGCCTCTCTCACTTCGTCAAGTTTGAAGGGCTTGATAATAGCGACGACTTGTTTCATTTTTTCTCCCGAAATTTTTTCAGAAATTTTACTCTTAAAGTCTGTATTTATTAGTGACCGGGAAGCGCCAATCCCGCCCGAAAGCGACTTTTGTCACCTTAGGTCCGATCGGAGACTGGCGGCGCTTGTATTCCGCACGGCTGACCATTCTTAAAACTTTGTCGACGACGGCACGGTCAAAGCCTGCTGCAACAATCTCTTCCGGCCCTTCACGATCTTCGATGAAGCGGCGAAGAATCTCGTCGAGCACGCTGTAATCCGGCAGAGAATCCTGATCCTTTTGATTCTCACGAAGCTCCGCGCTCGGAGCACGAGTCAGTATCGTTTCCGGGAAAACCGGATTCTCTTTACTGCATTCGTTAATCCAGCGGCACAAAGCGTAGACCTGAGTCTTGTAGACGTCTTTAATCACGGCGAAACCGCCTGCCAGGTCGCCGTACAGGGTTGAATAACCGACCGCCATTTCGCTCTTATTCCCGGTCGTAGCAACCATCGAGCCGAACTTATTGGAAATAGCCATCAGAATGACACCGCGGATACGTGCCTGAAGGTTTTCTTCAGTGACATCGTGCGGCATGCCGTTGAACTGCTTGGCCAGCATGAATTCAAATGCCGTGTAGCCGTCCTGAATTGAAATCGTCTCAAGGCGTACGCCCAAACGAGAAGCCAATTTGGCCGCGTCACCACGGCTTAATGAAGATGTATAAACGGACGGCATCATCACGGCGAGCACTTTGTCGTTGCCCACGGCGTCCACCGCGATCTTAAGGACCAGTGCAGAGTCCACGCCTCCGGAAAGGCCCAGCACGACACCCTTAAATCCGTTCTTATTGATGTAGTCCCGCATGCTGACAACCAGGGCTTCGTAAAGCACGGCCCACTCAGACAGCGGCTGGGAATCCTCTCCGCGGCAGATTCTGCCTTTTCTGACTTCCACAGAAAGAAGCGACTCTTTCATATGAGGCGCACGGGCCAGAACCTCGTCGGCCGAGCAGGCAAAAGTTTCTCCGTCAAAAACGATTTCATCCTGCGCTCCGCACATATTAACGTAGCAGGCGTCCATTCCGATGGCGTTCACATGGCGGCGCACCATATTTAACCGCTGTTCTTCCTTTCCTTCTTCAAACGGAGAAGCATTGGCGATTAAGAGAACCTGTGCGCCCTGCTCTTTGGCTTGCGAAGGTGCTTCCGGGAACCAAATATCTTCACAAATATTGACGCCGAAGCGCGTATCTCCGACATCAAACGTGCAGACGTCTTCTCCGCCCGGCGTGAAGTAGCGTTCTTCATCAAAAACACCGTAGTTGGGAAGATTCTTCTTTCGATAAGTAAGGAGAATTTTGCCGTTGAGGATGACGGAGACCACGTTATATAAACGGCCGGCTTCTTTTAAGGGATAGCCTGCAAGAATATGCAGTTTCGGGAAACGGGTTGAATATTCAACCAGTTCATTGAGTTTCTTTGCACAGTCTTCTAAAAAACTGTCCAAAAACAATAAATCTTCTGGAGGATATCCGCACAAAGAAAGTTCAGGGGTCACTAAGATGTCGGAATGCTTCGCTTTTTCTGCGGCTTCGGCTATCCGCTTAAAGTTTCCTTTCAAGTCACCGGCAGTCTGATTCAGCTGCGCCATTGAGACCACTACTTTTTCAATCATCCGTGAACCTCCTAATCGATTGCGGACTCCAAACCCGATGTTCTAGATCATACAAAACAAAGTGCCGTCCGAGTGCTCAGCGGAGGCCAAAAATAGAAAACCCGAGCGAATTGCCCGGGTCTCATCCTAAAAAACAGGGATCGAAAGATTATTTAGCGTTGTTGTAAGCTTCAACGCCTTTCATGATCACCTTGCAGGCTTCTTCAGGACCGGTCCAGCCGGAAACCTTAGCCCATTTGCCTTTTTCCAGATCTTTGTAGTGTTCAAAGAAATGGCGGATCTGAGCAAGATAATCTTCAGGAACATCATCGATGGTCTGAATCTTGTTGTAGCGCGGAGTCAGCTTCTGAACCGGAACTGCAAGCATCTTCATGTCGCCGCCGCTTTCGTCTTCCATCAGGAGCATGCCGAGCGGACGGCAGCGGATCACGGATCCGGCCAGCAGAGGGAACGGAGTAATCACGCAAACGTCAACGGGGTCACCGTCATCGCCGAGGGTCTGAGGGATGAAACCGTAGTTTGCAGGATAACGCATGGAAGTGCCGATGAAACGGTCGACCAGAAGAGCGCCGCTTTCTTTGTCAACTTCATACTTGACGGGGTCGCTCTGTGCGGGGATTTCAATCACAACATTGAAATCGTGCGGCAGGTCTTTTCCTGCGCTGATTTTGCTCATATCCATAATATTTTTCCAACCTTCATTAATTAGGAAATAATCTATTAATTTTAATCGTTAGTTCCTTACTCTGCCAAGGAGATCAATTTATCAGCAAGTCCGCTGCAGTGGGACTCCACTAATTCGACGTTCTTGAAACCCTCCTCAAAGAGATGCTCTTGAATGCGGGGATGGATCGTCAGAACTAAAGCCGACTTCAGCCATCCGGCATTGTCTCCTCCGACGTTTTCTTCGAGGGTTCGTATGGCGTCCGTGCTCGTCAGATAAACCACCGGCGCTTCTCCGCGTCCGATCCACCTCTTTTGATCGCCTGAAGCCTTCAGCGGGATTCTCTTATAGATAGGTGCCACGGTCACAGGAACACCTTTATCCCGCAGCACGTCAATCAGGAACTGACGGCCCGTGTCGCCTCGAATGAGGACAACTTCCGGAGGAAGACCTTCTTCCAAAAGGAGTTCAAAAAGCAGTTCGGAACCGCTCTCCAGAGAGCTTCCGTGCGGAAAAAGAATTTCGTGTGCTGCAGGAAAAGCCGCGGTCAAAGCTTTAGCGGTCGGTTCGCCGACACAGGCAAAGCGAGCAGATTCAGGAAGCTGAGGAAAAATGTCCTTCATGAAGCTGACCGTCGTCGGACTCACGAGAATCAGCAACGCGCCTCTTTCAGCTCCTTCGAGAATTTCTTTGACGCTTTCCTCGTAATCTTCCGAACGATCAAACGTAAACGCCGGCCAGTAAACCGAACCGGCCGTTTTTGCTTCCAGTTCTTCCTGAAGCCGCTGCCCGCCGGGCCCCGGCTTCATGTTTAAGATCGTGCGCATTACTTTCCGAGCACTTCTTTCAGAAGACGCTTAGCGCCTTTTTCGATCAGCTGATCCAGCACCTTGCGGGCATTTTCTTCAGGCTCATTTGCCAGGCCCGTGTATTCAGCCGTCACATATTCACCGGTCATGTGGTTGCCGACAAGTGCGCGGAGGAACATCTGACCGTCGTCAATCGTGGCGTAGGCAGCCAAAGGAACCTGGCAGGAACCGCCGAGTGCTCTGGAAACCGCTCTTTCCGCCTGAGTGCACAGACGAGTGTCTTCGTCGTTGAGCGCTTCGACGTATTTCTGTGTCATTTCGTCGTTTCCAACCGCTTCAATGCCGATAGCACCTTGACCCGGCGCTGGAAGGGAAACTTCAGGCGGAATAATGGAACGAATGCGATCGGACAAACCGAGGCGCTTCAGACCGGCTGCCGCCATCACGAGGGTGTCGTACTGTCCGTTGTCGAGCTTAGAAAGACGAGTGCCCACGTTACCGCGAATCATCTCGACCTTGAGGTGCGAGAAACGGGAACGAACCATCAGTTCACGACGAAGGCTGGAGGTGCCGACAACGCTTCCGGCCGGCATCTCTTCTAAAGAGGCATATTTATGAGAAACCACAGCATCGCGCGGATCTTCACGGACCATCACGGCAGCCAGTGTGAACGGCTCAAGAAGATCCATCGGGACATCTTTCAGACTGTGGACGGCGATTTGAGCTTTGCCTTCAAGCATAGCGGCTTCAAGTTCTTTAACGAACAAACCTTTTCCTCCGATCTTGGAGAGCGTGACATCCAAAATTTTGTCGCCTTTGGTAGTTAAACCTAAAAGCTGAACATCAAGCTCGGGGAATTTTTCTTTCAGGCAGCTCTGAACGTACTTTGCCTGCCAAAGCGCCAGCGGGCTTTCGCGAGTGGCAATAACCAGATGATCTTGCTGAGTCATTTTTTAACTTTTTAGAGAAATACAAAGAATGAATGGGAGTTTATCAAGATGGGCGGGAAGCGCGTTACACCGGTCTTAACAATCGCTTTCGAAAACCACCTCTAACAACAAAGAAAACCTTTTGTAGACAATCCGTTACCCGACAATTCAGTCATTACTGGCTATAATTGGCCTTTTTCATTACTGACTGCAAAAGTTATGGCCCAACACAATCCTCTCTCAGTTCATGCCGATCCGCTTGCCTCCAAAAAA
Organism: Parasutterella sp.; assembly: GCF_057870745.1. Taxonomy (NCBI): domain Bacteria; kingdom Pseudomonadati; phylum Pseudomonadota; class Betaproteobacteria; order Burkholderiales; family Sutterellaceae; genus Parasutterella; species Parasutterella sp. The sequence goes on from NZ_DBMALT010000024.1 coordinate 16,445, forward strand.
GAAGCTTGGAGCGGACGCTTTTCTGAGCCTATGGCCGAATTTGTCCTTCGTTACACCGCCAGCGTGAACTTTGACAAGCGTATGGCTGAAGCCGATATCGCAGGCTCCGTGGCCCATGCCAAGATGCTTGCCAAATGCGGCATTATTTCCAAAGAAGATTTGAATGACATCGAACGCGGAATGCGTCAGATTCTTCAGGAAATCAAAGAAAACCGCTTCGAATGGAAACTCGAACTCGAAGACGTTCATCTCAACATTGAAGCCCGCTTAACGGAACTTGTCGGAGACGCCGGAAAGCGCCTTCACACCGGCCGCAGCCGTAATGACCAAGTTGCATTAGATATTCGTCTGTACCTGCGCAATGAGATCGACCAGATCATGGATCTTCTCTCTCATCTGCAGAAATCCCTGCTGACGGTTGCCGAAAAGAACATCGACACCATCATGCCGGGCTACACCCACATGCAGGTTGCTCAGCCCGTCACTCTCGGCCATCACTGCCTGGCTTATGCCGAAATGTTCGAGCGCGACCGCGAACGCTTGGCTGACTGCCGCAAACGCGTCAATCGTTCTCCGCTCGGTGCCGCTGCTCTTGCCGGCACCACCTATCCGATTGACCGCGAATACACGGCAGAACTGCTCGGATTTGAAGGTGTGACTCAGAACTCTCTGGACTCCGTCAGCGACCGCGATTTTGCAATTGAATTCTGCTCCTGCGCTTCGCTCATCATGATCCACATTTCCCGTATGTCCGAAGAGCTCATCTACTGGATGAACACCAACTTCGCATACATCATGCTGCCGGACAGATTCACGACGGGTTCCTCCATCATGCCGCAGAAAAAGAATCCGGACGTTCCGGAAGCTGCCCGCGGCAAGTCCGGACGCGTGGTCGGTCACCTGATGGGCCTTCTGATGCTGATGAAGGGACAGCCCCTTGCTTACAACAAAGACAATCAGGAAGACAAAGAGCCGCTCTTTGACACGATTGATACCGTCAAAGACACTCTGCGCGCTTTCATCGAAATGATCCCCGGAATCCAGGTCAACAAGGCCCGTATGCGTGAAGCCGTCATGCTCGGTTATCCAACCGCTACAGACTTCGCCGACTACCTCGTCCGCAAAGGCCTGCCCTTCCGTGACGCTCACGAAGCTGTCGGCTGCGCCGTGCGTCTTGCTTCTGAGAAAGGCTGCGGTCTGCATGACCTCACGCTTGAGGAATTAAGAGAATTCAGCGATAAAGTCGGTGAAGATGTTTACGACAGTCTGACGCTTGAAGGCTCCATTGCTTCCCGCAACCACACCGGCGGCACGGCACCTTCTCAGGTCGCCAAACAAGTCGGCATTTGGAAAGAGCGTCTCAAGAACCGCGCTCATAAATAATTCAGGAACGCACGGGAACCTTAAAAGTTCCCTTGCTCCCACGCGAAACGCCCGGATCTCTCCGGGCGTTTCGCTTTTGCTATTCAGCAAAAATTATTCAGCGTCAATCTTGACGACCCAGCCTTCAGGACCTTCGATTTCGCCCATCTGGATACCGGTCAGTGTTTCTCTGAGCTTGGTGCAGATAGGACCCATCTTTTCCATGCCGGATGGGAAGTAGATATCGCCGTCAGGTGTATTGACCATACCGATCGGAGCCAAGACGGCAGCCGTACCGCAAAGAGCGCCTTCAGCCATGTCTTTGAGTTCGTTCAGCTTAACGGGACGCTCAACAACCTTATAGCCCAATCTCTTGGCAACGTCGATTAAAGAGCGGCGTGTGACGGAAGGAAGAATGGAATCGGACTTCGGAACAATGATTGTGCCTTCCTTGTCAACGAAAATCAGGTTGGCACCGCCGGTTTCTTCGATATAGGTGCGTGTAGCCGGATCAAGGTAGATGTTTTCGGCGTAGCCGTGGCGATGAGCTTCCATTGTCGGATGTAGACTCATAGCGTAGTTCAGACCGGCTTTGATATGACCGGTTCCGCGGGGAGCGGCACGGTCGAACTCAGGAACCGTCAGCTTAAGCGGCTTGATAGCGCCTTTGAAATATGCGCCGACCGGCATCACGAAAATTCTGAAAATAAACTCATGGGCCGGCGCCACACCGATCTGAGGACCGGAACCGATCATGACGGGGCGGATGTACAGCGTTGCGCCGGTGCCGTAAGGAGGAACCCAAGCAGCGTTGGCTGCGACAACGTCTTTGACGGCCTGAATGAATTTTTCTTTCGGGAAAGCCGGCATTTCAAGGCGTTCGGCACTGCCCATCATACGTTCTGCGTTCAAATCCGGACGGAAAGTAACGATATCGCCGTTGACGGTGGTGTAAGCTTTCAACCCTTCAAAACAGCACTGGGCATAGTGGAATACGCAAGCGGCTTCGGACAGTTCGATATTGGAATCAGTGATCATCTTACCTTCATCCCATTTACCGTCTTTCCAATGAGCTTCGAAACGGTAGTCGGTCGGTGTGTAGCCGAAGCCTAATTTGCTCCAGTCAATATCTTTTTTCTGCATTTTTTCTCCTACGAGATTCGTTTTGTTATAGGTCCCTAATTGTAATAATTTGAAAGAAATTATTCGGACTTCTGAGGAGAAATTAGCAGGAGCGGCTTTTTTCAGACTTAAGAATTTCCGGCAACGGTCATTTCTTTAATCAGTACCGATCCGCTGAGGTAGCAGCCGTTCAAGTCCACGTCGTCTGACATCGCTTCGATAGACATGAAGATGTCTCTGAGATTGCCAGCAACGGTAATGCCTTCCACCGGGTAAGCGATCCTTCCGTTCTCCACCCAGAAACCGGATGCGCCCTTAGAGAAATCTCCTGTCGTGTAGTTGACGCCCTGCCCGATGAGCTCAGTTACTAAGAGGCCGGTTCCCATACGGGAGAGCAATGCGGAAAGCGTTTTTTCGGAGGCTTCCGGTGCTTCGGAGAAGATGAGGTTGTAGGGTCCGCCGGCATTTCCTGTTGTCGTCATTCCCAACTTGCGAGCCGAATAGCTGCTCAGAAAAAGTCCGCTCAGCACACCGTGATCGACGACTAAGCGTTCAGAAGGACGGACGCCTTCATCATCAAAAGGCGCCGAGCCCCAATAGCGCGGGATGAACGGATTCTCCAAAATGGAAAGATGATCTGGGAAAATCGGTTTATTCAGCATTCCTTCGAGGAAGGAGGTCTTGCGGTACAACGCTGAACCGCTTGCCGCATGAACAAAGGTTCTGAATAAGCTCTTGGCAACCGGTGCTTCAAAAACGACCGGGCACTTGCGGGTCGATAAACCGCGTGCCGACAGATGATCTACAGCTCTTTGGCCGGCGATCATGCCGACCTGCTGCGGCGAGAGCAAATCCATCGACGAAACGCCGGAAGTGTGCCAGGAGCCGACCTGCATTCCGTTTTGGTCCTCAGCGATCACTGAGGTGTCAATCGAATGGTCGCTAAAGGGATAGCCGTGCAAAAAGCCTTCGGTATTTCCCAAGATAAAAGAGCCGATCGTTGTCGTGACCATTGCGCCGTCGGAATTCACCACGCGTTTATCGACACTCAATGCCGCTTTTTCTGCTTCGACCGCCTTTTGAACCTGTTCTTCAATCGAGATGTTCCACGGATGGAAGAGATCAAGCTGACGTGGGTTCGTGCAGAGTCGTTCTTTATCCGGCAGGCCGTTGCATTCATCCGGTGTGGTGTAGCGCGCCATATCAAGCGCCGCTTTGACCGTTCTTAAGATCGATTCTTTGCGAAAGTCTCCGCTGGAAGCCACAGCCTTAGATTTACCGAGATAGACGGTAATTCCGAAATCTCGGTCATGGGTATGTTCGATGGATTCCGTTTCCCGATTTCTTACCGTAACACATGTCCCCTTCTCTTCACTGACTTCTACCGAAGCGGAAGTTGCACCTAGAGAAAGCGCTGTGTCTAAAGCATGCGAAACCAAGGAACCGAGCTCTTCTGAGCTACTTATTGTGGGAGTTTGACTCATATTTTGAAGCGGAAACTAAAGATTGGAGATTATGATAGCGCTTGATGCAAATATTACTAAAGAAGGTCACGCTAATATGAAGAATACAAACGAAAACCTTGAAGAAGAGTACAGCGGTCCGAGCAAAAGTGAACTGAAAAGAAGGGCCGAGCATCTGCAGGATCTCGGTAAAGAACTGACCATCCTGGGTGCCGAAACGCTGGCAAAAATCGAACTTCCCGAAGTCATTCTTAAAGCCATTGAGGATTATCACCGTGTTCCCTCCTTCGGTGCCAAACGACGCCAGCTCCAGCTTATCGGCAAATACATGAGAGCATTAGACGGAGACGCCGTTCGTCAGGCCATTGACCGTGCAACAGGCAACGATAAAGCGGCGGTGGCCGCACTGCATAAGAGTGAACGTCTGAGAGATGCGTTGATTGCAGATGATGCCGCTCTGACAAAATTTATTGCTCAGTTCCCTGACGTCAATGTTCAGGAAATTCGTCAGCTTATCCGTAATGCTCGTAAAGAAGCCGAAGGCAATAAGCCTCCGAAATCCGCCCGTGCACTCTACAAACTAATCTACGCAATGGTTCTTCCTCCGATCGTGTTGGAAGCGACTGAGGAGGAAGACGATGAAGAATAGCAAAGCAAAAATCGGTCTGGTTTCCATTTCCGATCGTGCCTCTTCCGGAACTTATCAGGACAAAGGCATTCCCTCTTTAAAAGAATGGCTCGCTAAGGCTTTGCTTTCTGACTATGAAGTTGTGGAAAAACTCATTCCTGATGAACAGCAGCTTATCGAAGCGACTCTGAAAGAATTGTGTGATCAGGAAAACTGCGATTTGATTCTGACAACCGGAGGCACCGGTCCGTCTCGTCGTGACGTGACGCCTGAAGCCACGCTGGCTGTCGCCACTCGTACCCTTCCGGGATTCGGAGAACAAATGCGTGCGGTTTCTCTTGCCTTTGTTCCGACCGCGATTTTGTCCCGCCAGGTCGGCGTGCTTCGCGAAATCAAAGATCATGCCGCTTTGATCATTAACCTTCCGGGGCAGCCCAAGGCTATCGCTGAAACTTTGGAAGGCATTCCTTCCAAAGGCATTCACGGTATTTTTGCGGCAGTACCCTACTGTATTGATTTGATCGGCGGTCCGGCCATTGAAACCCGTCCTAATGTCGTTAAGGCTTTCCGCCCGAAATCCGCGCCGCAGCCTCACGTCATTGATGCAAAAATCATTGAACCAAAAGAAGGCAAAGCGGACTCCACGATCATCATGCTGCACGGCTTGGGCAGCGACGGATCGGATTTCGAACATTTCCGAGAGGAACTTGCAGCATGCGGCGCACCTGTCGAACAGGCTCGTTTGATTCTTCCGACCGCACCTGAACGTGCGATTGCAGCAAATAAAGGCTTCCTGATGCGCGGCTGGTTCGATCTTCTCGACACCGACGGAATCGGTGCCAGCGACGAGCCGGCACTTATTGAGAGCGCCCGTATCGCAGAACGTTTAATTGCCCTGGAAGAGACGAAAGGCATTAGACGGGATCGAATCTTCTTAGGAGGTTTCTCACAGGGCGGCTGCGTTGCGCTTTACACGGCTCTGAAACTCGACCGTCCGATCGGCGGCATCTTCTGCCTGAGCGGCTATCTGCCCATTGAGTCTGCTGACGATATTGAGCATGTCGGTCAAGGCATCCTCTCTCCGATTTTCCTCGCCTATGGAAAAGAAGACAGCGACGTACCGCCCGTGTACCCTGAGATCAGTGTTAGAGAACTTCGTAAGCTCGGAGCAACCGATCTTTGGTCCAAGGGATATGACGGAGCCGGTCATGATTTAAGCATCGAGGAAGTCACAGATCTGTCTGACTTTTTAGAAAAATCTTTAGTAGCTTCCCAATAAAGCTTTGTATCCGATTTGAGGCAAAAGTGCGCTTTTTTAAGGCGCTCTTTTTTATGCTGGAATCCTTAGGAAAAATATATAAAAACTAAGATCATGGAATCTTTTTGGGACAAACTGTTAAGCGGGTCGGAGGCGATCCTTGAGCCCTTGCACGTACCGCTGTTTACGGCCGGCGGCAGTCAGATCGACACGTTCGATATTCTCGAGTTCTGCTTGGTCTTTCTCATTGCTTATTGGCTTGGCAAGTTAGGAGAAGAAAGCATCAGGAAGTTCGGCTCCCGTCACAACTCCGTCCGTCCGGAATCCCTTTCAATGTTTGCCCGCTTCATCCACTGGGGCATATTGGCCGTCGGCATTCTGATGGGCTTATCGATGATCGGTCTCCCGATCACACACTTGGCGATCTTAGTTTCTGCCTTATCAGTAGGCATCGGCTTCGGACTACAGACGATTGTCAATAACTCCGTTGCCGGTTTGATTTTGATATCGGAACGTGCGGTCAGCTTAGGCGATATTATTGCCACTCCGAGCGGCCAGGTGGGCCGGGTGACCATGATCACGATTCGTGCCACGCGTATTGTAACCCCGACTGGTCAAGCAATCATCATCCCTAATGCTTCCCTGATTAACGGCTCTTTTACCAATTACACCATGGATCGCCGAGGCGTTCGAAAGATCTATCCGTTCTCGATCCCTTACGGCATTGACTTTCGCAAGGTTAAAGAAATTATTGAAAAGGCTGCCGTCTCAGTTCCGTTCTGTATTAAGCCCGATGCACTCCATGAGATAGAGTGCGGTATCACCGGATTCGGGAATTTTGGCATTAATGTAGAACTGGTTGTTTGGGTTGATCCGATTGAATTGATGGAGCCGTACCGCCTAGAAGCGGCCTTTTTGAACGCTATCAATGATGCGTGTGTAGCCAACGGCATTGTGATGCCGGGACCCTCCTATGGGGTCACTGTCTCCCCGACACCGACACCTGTTGCGTTCAATGCTCAGGTTTCAGGCACCTCTTCTCCTGTGCCTTCTAATCTCCGGGCACCTGCTCCTACAAATCTTGTTCCCTCGGCAGATCCTTCGGAGAGTGCGAAAGCCATCGGACAAGTTCCGCCGGCACAAGCTGCAGCCATCATAGGAGTCCCGCAGTCTATGACTGAAAATCCTTCTCCAAAGAAAGAAAAAGAGGAATAGTTGACCTCGTAATTTCTCCTCAGACTAAAATTTCGTTATCAGTTTGAGGAGATTTTTTTTGAGTCATTACATCGGACGCTTTGCACCATCCCCAACCGGCCATCTACACGCCGGAAGTTTGGCATGCCTTTTAGCAAGTTATCTCGATGCTAAAGCTCATAGAGGAACGTGGATTATTCGCGTCGAGGACATTGATCCGCCTCGTGAACCTGCGTGGGCAGCAGAGGATCAGCTCGAAACCATCGAAGCGTTCAAGCTACACTCAGATCGTCCAATTCTCAGACAGTCAACTCGAATTGAGGCCTATCAACAGGCCCTCAACTTTTTAATCGGTAAAGGTCTGGCCTATGGGTGTGCTTGCACTCGCAAAAGAATCGAAGCCGCCTGCTTAGCTGCCGGCTTGCCACAGGGCGCCTATCCCGGAACTTGTCGCCATGGAACAGGCGGTGCACCGATTCGTGCGTGGCGCTTTCTTGTAGACGACGGTTTCATCTCTTTCAATGACAGATGGCAAGGTACGTTTAAACAGAACGTTTTGAGAGAAATCGGCGATTTTGTTATTCGGAGAGCCGACGGACTCTGGGCCTATCAACTCGCCGTTGTCGTCGATGACGGATTCCAGGGCGTGACACACGTTGTCCGCGGTGCTGACTTGATAGACAACACGCCGCGACAAATTTTGCTTCAGATAGCATTAGGTTTAACTACACCAGGGTACATGCACATCCCGCTTGTACTAGACAAGAAGGGGAACAAGCTCTCTAAACAGACATTGGCCCCAGCGATTGATCGAAGCAAGCCCGAAGAAGAAGCCGCACGTGCCTGGACTCACCTAGGATTCAAACCTTTTGCTTTCGATACTCTCGACGAGTTTTATTCAGAGGCAGTTAAGCGTTGGAGAACGAGATTCCAAATTAAAGCCTAGTTTCTGCGGCCTGTTCCACCTAACAGAACTGCAACTTCTCTCTTCTCCCCAGAGACAGATCTTGAGAAATTTTGTGGGGCGGGTTTCTTTCCAGAAGAACGACCTGGTACATAGGGCCGTGAGAAAAATGGATCCTCCGGCTTGCGAGGAGCTTTCCAAGCATCTGTACTTGAGGAAAACTTTCGTGGAAATCTTGCTCTCTTGCGAGGTTCAGGATCAAGCTCCTGCGGGATTAAATTTACCCTCGTCAGCTTGCGAATCGCATCAAAACTCTTCTTATCTTTGTCTGTAACCAGCATCAATGCCAGGCCCGAACTTCCTGCGCGACCTGTTCTGCCAATTCGATGAACATAGTCCTCAGGAACAAATGGAACGTCGTAATTAATCACGAGCGGCAGCTCGGCAATGTCCAAACCGCGGGCTGCGACATCCGTCGCCACCATGATATTTAAGGTTCCATCCTTGAAATCTTTCAACAGCTTCAAGCGCTCTTCTTGGGTTTTGTCTCCATGAATTGCATCAGCATTGAATCCACATTTTTCTAATTCACGTGCAAGTCTACGCGCCGTCAATTTTGCATTGACGAATACGATTGTCTGGAGCGGTTTGCCATCGGGGTCTTCTCCGCGGGTTTTCAGAAGTTCCACTAAAGCATCCGTTTTTTGAAGCTCGTTAACAGAGAAGACCTCCTGTTTAATGGTAGCTGCGGTCGCGTTTTGGCGAGCCACCTCGATAACAACAGGATCAGTCAAGAAATTTCCGGCTAACTTCTTAATTTCCGGAGAGAACGTAGCTGAGAACATCAGATTCTGGCGCTTTTTGGGAAGCGCATTCAGGATCCTGGAGATGTCCGGCAGAAAGCCCATATCCAACATACGGTCGGCTTCATCCAAAATGACAATGCCGCTCTGATTAAGATTAGTGTTTCTCTGCTCGAGATGATCCAATAAGCGTCCGGGTGTCGCGATCAAAATCTCCACGCCCTTCCTTAATGCCTCAGCTTGAGGTTTGATATCCACCCCGCCATAAACAACGCCAATTCGGATGGGTGTATCAGCTGCGTAATTTGAAAGTGCCTCTGCTGTTTGATCTGCCAACTCTCTTGTCGGAGATAGAATCAAAACTCGTACAGGATGACGCGCCGGAGATGTGCTTGTATTTGCTAATGGCAAAAGTTTTTGAAGGACAGGAAGTCCAAAACTAGCGGTTTTGCCAGTTCCGGTCTGGGCCGCTCCCATAACGTCGCGTCCTTGAAGAACGACTGGGATTGCCTTACATTGGATCGCGGTCGGCTTTGTATATCCCATTCGTTTAATTGCGGAAAGTAAATTCGGGGCTAATCCAAACTGTTCAAAATTTTGACATTCTGCCATTTATCTATTTTTTCAAAAAAATCCCAAAAGAAACATTCTACAACTCTAGAACTTGCGCTTATTGTGCTCGACCATGAATAGGCACAATGGGTGATGAGCTTTCATCCTTCAAAGCCATCTGGCTGATAGAAGGTATGTTCTTTAATCAATATTGTGATTTTATTAATACTTTTAGCGCACTAAATTCTTGAGCAAAACCTTCTTTTTCGAATTAGAAAGAGAAGCCTAAAAGGCTTTGGAGATGATAGTGAATTAATACGAATAGAAAGATAGTTTCTATCAATTCCGACTCTTTTCGCAGAAGGATTTCCAACAACAATATCTAAGACAGTAAGTGACTACGGTTCATCTAGTACTTGAAATTAAACCGTTGAAAAATCCATCATTACGGTTCACTTCCATGTACGTGTACAACTCAGCAGTAAAGGGAAAGAAGAAATTGTTTTTTCGATCAACCCCTCCAATAACATAATGAGGAAAGAAGCGGAGGTCTTCTTGAATTATTGCTGAATCCACGGTCCATCCCCGCTTGTGGGGAACTCTTTGACATCGAGATGATCGATGACCCAATCCATCGGTCCGCCCTCGCTTGCGCAGGGAACTCAGGATTTAGATCGTCTAGGTTACGTTGCTGACCGGTTCATCCCAGCTTACGCGGGGAACTCTCTCGATATGTGCAGATCTCGTTGTACCTTTCCGGTTCATCCCCGCTTACGCGGGGAACTCTAGAGTTGATTTTGACCCGTCAACCGTCTCAGCGGTTCATCCCCGCTTACGCGGGGAACTCACGGCAAGAGAGGCCAAGTGGAGCCAAATCGACGGTTCATCCCCGCTTACGCGGGGAACTCCTCGGATAGAGCAATTCATTCCTAGAACGAACACGGTTCATCCCCGCTTACGCGGGGAACTCTTTTTTTATGACTTGTTACCACCCGATTACTGCGGTTCATCCCCGCTTACGCGGGGAACTCCTATCGACTGGCGGATGTCCGAGAGTTACAGGCGGTTCATCCCCGCTTACGCGGGGAACTCTCGTGCCAGTCGATAGACCCCATTCGCCTAAGCCGGTTCATCCCCGCTTACGCGGGGAACTCATTCAATTACGCCGCCAGTCCTAATCAAGCTGCGGTTCATCCCCGCTTACGCGGGGAACTCCCAAGCTGCACCTGGCAAGGTCGGAGCGATACCGGTTCATCCCCGCTTACGCGGGGAACTCCCAAGCTGCACCTGGCAAGGTCGGAGCGATACCGGTTCATCCCCGCTTACGCGGGGAACTCATCGTTATCTCCTACATAAGTTTTAAACATACCGGTTCATCCCCGCTTACGCGGGGAACTCGGTGAGCAGAAGAATCCCGGAGATAGTACCGACGGTTCATCCCCGCTTACGCGGGGAACTCCTTGATTTCAGCTACTGTTGAAGGTACTTCACCGGTTCATCCCCGCTTACGCGGGGAACTCTCGCGAACGAGCTGACCGACGATATTCAACGCCGGTTCATCCCCGCTTACGCGGGGAACTCTTTGCTGAACGCCCGGGGTTTCCAAAATGCGGCGGTTCATCCCCGCTTACGCGGGGAACTCTTCCTGCTGCACATCAATGACAGTGAAACGGTCGGTTCATCCCCGCTTACGCGGGGAACTCACTTAAAGACGGTATAAATCCGTCTATTCATACTTTAGGCATTTAATCGAAATTTTTAAAGAGCATTAACTAACGAATTAAGACGACGGTATAAACGAAACCAAGCGAAGACCGTCCATCTCAACCGGGATTCGTCTATTTTTACCAAAGGTTAGAAAATCAAATCCAGTTTCATTGTTCGTCGCCCATGCCATGACGACGTTCCCATCCTCACAGAGGAGCGTCATTTGATTCCAAATCATTTCTCTCACTCTCCTAGAAACATCTCCCACGTATACACCAGCTCGAACTTCCAACAGCCAGATCGCTAATCTGCCTCTTAACCTTGGAGGAACGTTCTCTGTAACTACGACCACCATTGTCATTAGCCTTTTCCTCTATGACCTGGGTCTCCGAGCGTATCAGGTTCAGGAATCGCCGGTGCCCACATATCTTTATCAGGTTTAGGAGGCTCGATTCCTCCCGCAGCCAAAACATTTTCGATCATGGGAATGATTCGTTCAGTCAGTTTGGTCCTTCTAAAGATATCTCTGCAGGCCAGTCGAACAACTCTGTCCGGTTCGGGAGGCTTCTGCGCCGCTATCTCAAATGCTTTTGGAACTATGGCGTCAAACTTGATGATATCTGCGATGTCATACACAAACGATAGAGGTTTACCGCTGTGAATAAAACCGATTGCCGGCGCATAGCCTGCCGCCAAAACTGCAGCTTCTGTTATGCCGTACAAACAGGAGGTTGCAGCACTGATACAGCGATTCGCGATATCACCTTTTTCCCAATCTTTAGGATCATAACGACGGCCATGCCAAGTCACCCTATACTTCTGTGCCAGGAGCCTATAGGTTTCTTTAACTCTGAAGCCTTCTATGCCCATCAATTGTTGGACGGATAGATTTTTATCAGGCCGTTCCTTAAAGCGTAACTCGTACATTCTTTGAACAACCCTGAGCCTAAGTTCCTTATCCAAAGCCAGGCGCGCTTGATACAGCAATTTATCAGATCTGGCACCTCCCGGTTGACCGGATGAATACAGACGAACACCAGCTTCCCCGACCCAAACGAGAAGAGTTCCAACTACAGAGGCTAACTTGACCGCAGCATGGGAAACGCGCGTACCCGGCTCCAGCATGATGCAAGCCACAGATCCAACTGGAATATGCGTTCGGACTCCGTTCTGGTCAACCAGTACAAATGCTCCGTCTATCACATCTAGATGACCGTATCTCAAAAAAATCATCGAAATACGGTCCTTGAGCATGATCGGTCCAAGAGGAGGAATCACCAGGCCACCTGCCTTCTAATCAGCATGAGACCACACCCGAAAGCTTTCTCCTTCCCAAAGCCGATCAGGAGTTTTCTTAGAAATTTCTCAGGATCACAAATCTCTAAAACTCCGGAAAAATCCATGATAGAGAATGTGATTCGGTCTCCGTTTTTCCCATACACACACTTCCCTTGATAACTCTCCACATTTGATGAAATTAGGGAAAAGCCTGCTCCTGTCCCTTGCCTTTTTAACCATTCCGCTGCTTCTGCCTGTTGAAGTATTAGGAGATCCTGCCTTTCAAGCTGGGGTACCCTCTTCTTTAAGTCCATAAATAGGTCGTATCTTCTGCCTTTTCGACAAACCGTAGGATTGGCCCTCAAAGAAAAAATAAGGCGATCCCCTTTTCTAAGCTTTGGTTTAAATTCTTTTGTCTCTATCTGGAATAGATCGTTCTTCGTAGGAGCATTTTCAGAAAGAACATAGAATCTTAAGAAGCCCTGCCCCTCTTCTTCTCGGAAAAGGAATTTCCTTGTTTCGTCATCCGTGAAGAGCAGCCATACCCACTGGTGAAGAGCGTAGCTCCCTTTCGTTATTAATTCCTTTAGGCGTCCCGGAGGTAATTTCGCAAGGTCAAGGGTTATTCTGGAGTAGTACATTGCGAATCCTCCCTGTTTAACACTTCTCCGTAATTAATGGTTCTCTCCTCAAACAACCATTTAGTGCGGCTAAGCGGTACGTCTCTTCTTCTAATAATAAATTTCGGTTTGAGATCTTGACACTCTCCCTCCCAATAGCCATCTGCCTGGAGTTCCGGAAGATTGAGGCCCACCGAATTTAATTTCTCCTTAAATTTTTTAGAGCAGCTCCCTAAGACACCTTTGAGATCTCCGCTCATAATCTGAGGGCAAAAGGGCAAACCTGAAGGATTGCTCTTCCGGCCCAAATACGGTGTGAACGTCGGACGCTCCATATACTCTTTAAGTTCCTCTAGCGAATAGGGTGCCTGTGGCTTGGCTTTAACAGCTACAAGCCACCAAGAGTCGCTTAGATAATCTCGAGTAGAGAGTATCGTCTCGAGCTGTTCAGGGTTAGAGAGTTCCTCTTTACGAGTTAAATAAAGAATCTTCTTATTTTCTTTAGGAACCTGGACAGTATGAAAATCCTGAGCCCAAACGGGGTTTTCACTTCCGCAAATTACAAACTCATAGTTTGCTGCAAAGGCCCCATGCATTTTCTCCCGATCTCTCGTAATGCCCACAGCACCCTCAAGAATTCCCAGCAATGCTGATTTTGTGGGAATACCCAGCGTTTGCCTAACTCCGCCCGGAGCACACTCTCCCCACGACGCCATTGGCCCGAATAGTTGAAATATCAGAAATTGATCCATAACTCGCTCACTGACCAACGAATTCAAGCAATTCGGACATAGATCCCGACGGTTTTGTGACATCAAATTTCCTGAAAGCGGTTTGCTGTCCATAAACAGAGTTCAAATTTTCTCGGAATGTCTCCAACCTTGTGATCGCATCTGAGATCATGTTATTTCCGGAGATGGGATGGCAAACAGCAGCAGCCAAGGAACGAGGCTGGAATTCCCCTTTTTCAGCGAGCGCCCAAAGGGCATAACCTCTGCTGCCGAAGCTATTCTGCTTGCCGGTGGGAGGAGTTGTTAACGCCGCTTCTACCAAGGCAATAACCGCTTTTTTGGCCAGAGGTTCGTCTCCGTCAAGATTCTTAACGAGCAAATCGAAATCTAAACAGATATAGTTGTAAAAAACAGCAGATCCAAATGCTGTTTCGCCTAAGTGTCCGGCCCCTGCATCATCAGCCTCTTGCTTCAAATCATCGATCGCTGTAAAAAAATCGTCTTCAATAACAGAAGCGGATACTCCAATCGCATGAGCCACTTGGCAAGCAGCTTCTACATTAAATTTAGGCGAGCTTGCCAGCATTCTTCCGAACAAAGCGATATCCACAGCATGGTTCTTATTTTGGAAGATGGCTAATTCCTCTTCAGTTGGTTCCCTCTTTTCTTCAGAAAGACGCTTTGCAAGAACCCTAACTTTTTCCATCTCCTCAGGGCTAATATGGACGAGTTGCTCTGTTTCTGTATTTACAAGTGAACTGGAATCCTTATCCTTTTTTGCTTTGCCTAGTTTGTTGGCAATCTCAGCTGCCCACTTGACAGCTGTTTTCTGATCAACACCCCCGTCCATCATAATCTTTGCGGCTTCAGTGGCAATTCGGCAAGTTCTGATTCCGATGTGTTTTTTCAATTGCTCGGAGAAGACTTCAGAGGTTCGCCAGGCGCGCTTCAGACTCTGAGAGGAAATTCTAAGTCGAGTAGCACCGCCAAACATCACAGTTTTAGGAGCTCCAGTATCGTCTCGATTGAGATTAGCCGCGGGAAAGGCTGTTAAGAAATGAAGTTGAATAAAGTTGGACATTGTTCTTTCCTTAAAAATTACTCTTGATTGTTGTCATCTGACGCGCCGTAATAATCTAAACTCCAGCGAACCTGGATTAAATCTGTTGGGCGAATATCTTGACCTTTGTTGAAAGCCAACATTTGATTATCAGCGCACCACCTAAAAACATCGTCTGCCAGCGAAACTATGTTTAGTCTGCCATCAGCAAGCTTTACGGCTCGTCTTAACTCTCTAAACAACCCCTCTTCTGTTCTGACTGCTAATAGTCGGCGAAAACGCAGCTCGCTCATTACGGGTGCTCCGCCATTCTTCTGAGCCATCCGTTCGGCAAATGAGAGGGTGGGATCATTTTCCGATACATGAGACACAACGCCGGCAATGATAGCCAGAGCCGTAAAACGCCAAGCGGCTTTTCCTTCCCACAGAGGTTTTAACTTAAATAGCAAATCCCGGAATCCTGAGGATGTGTAAACATCCAGCAGCGAAGAGCATCTACGCAAACTAGCTCTCTGCTGCCGATCTTCTTCCAAATTGTTATGCCAGCTGTTCAGCTTATTGGCATACTCGGTTCCTCGAATAAAGCTCATTTCGCCTCCTTAGGAGTAGATTTTGATTTGGCATAAAGACTCGCCAATAAATTTTTTCTTGCTTCCGAACACTCTTTGTAATCTTTTGGATTCATCTGAGAGGAAAAAGTTCTGTCATCAAAAAAATTCAGTGCAAATCGATTTATGTTTTTTATAAAAGCGCTGAGTGATTCTGAGTCGGAGTTTTTCTCGTCTAGTTCCCTAATCAAACCTAAAAACAGATTTTGAGTAAGATTCCAAAACTCAACGTCCAAATAAGAACACTCACGATTTAATTTACTGAATGCTCTTTTCAGCCCAAGAAGAGTCCGTGCAGCCTTGTCTTGAGCAACCTGTAAGGAAGACTGCATTTCTTTTGACAATAATTGGGGAAGATGATGCTCATACCAGCATCGTACTTTCATGTTGTCGAAGTCGTACCCGAATCCCCAAAGGCCGTGTTTTGTTTCAGTACCAATGTGATGTTTGAAAGTTTCCACAACCAGCGCAGGAATTTCTTTTGTATCCTTGCGGGTTGTTTCCTCATTTAAACCGAGCCAATCCTTCCAAACCAAGCCGCCCGGCTGAAGCTTTACGGAATTTAACTCTCCGGGAGTTTTTAACTTACATCTGTAGGGTGTCAGGGGATGAACCCAACCAGAATAGTTGATCCCGTAGTTTTGTACTTTCATTTTTGAAAGCAGCTGATCACTTTCCTCTCCGCAAAAATCACACCTCCCTTCTTCCAGATCCTCAAAATCGATCCGTACTCGGCGAGGCATTCCCCAGTATGCCTGAAGAGGATTAACTTGTTCCGGAGTCGTCTCGCTCCCTTTAGCTTTGCTGGTCCTTGTTTTTCCCATCCAAGGAAAAACCGCCGCATCAAATTCTTTAGGTACGGGCAGATTCGACTCAAACTCCGGCATAACATTGGCCCATAACTTGCGCCAAAGAGGAACATTTCGGTCGCCTTTGTAACTGTGAAGTTCAATTAGAGTGGTAAGCGGACCGCCTCCGCGAAGGCCGGTACGATACCCTTGTCCTCCAGAGGGAGCATTTAACTGCAAAGAAAATAGAGCCATTGCTGCACAATGAGGACAAAATCTTTTTTCTCCGCGCTTAATAAAAAAGTCTTTATTATGTTTTATGGTGTTCTCACCCGGAGATTCCGGAAGAAGCGCGGCCAGAGGAACCGCTTCTCCTTCCAGCTGGTCAAAATCCTGCATGAATGAAGGGCTCTGGGGACCAAAAATAAACGCCGGCCCGACCTTAGAAAATGCCTTAGCTAGATCCGCTTTTTCTAATCCTTCTTCCCAGATATCAAACCACGCGTCTTCATCCTCCGGCGCCAGGGTTGTTTGGATGAGGCCAATTAAAAACTGCCACAGTGCTGTTTGAAAATCGGCCCTCTCAGCCGCAATGTCCACAATCTCTTCGTCTAATATTTCAAGAGGTGAGATTTTTCTGACGACACCTTTCCTGTCTCGGACCGGTATCCATTGCTCTGATATTAGTGATATTTGCGTCAATTACTCCTCCTGTTTTTTGTTGTTTCCGACAAGCCCTTCTCTGTCCGTATAAAAATCGCAATTCTCCTCGACGAGGAGTACAAGGGAATAGTCCTTATTTTTTTTATGTTCTCTGCACCAGTCCTCCAAGCAGTCTTCAGACAGACCAATGCAGGCATTTTTGTTTTTCTCCCACCAGCCTCTCCGAACGGATAGTCTGCTCGACTCCCACGCCTCCGGACCGTCTCCTCCTGAATAGGGGATAATTTTTCCATTCGTATTCTTTGCCAGCCATATGTTAACTGACTCTGATGCCAGTCGGGTAGAAACATCACCCGCGAAATAGCTATCGTCAATGTCATCCGAAACGCCTGAATTCCAATCAGCAGAGCTCAGATCTTCCTGGAAGCTCACCGATGAATAGCCCGCCGAGAAAACGATTAAATTATTTTTTGCCATTGACCTAGCGGAGTATTCTTTACCACGGTCTTCGAGTGCGCTATCTTGTAATCCACTAGGAATATCTAAGCCATTACCGTAGACGGATTCAATCAAAAGCCGTGCATTATCTGGGAGCTGGATAGTTCCTTGTTCTCTCAAGACTTTCTGAGTTAACCAAAGTCGCGCATGATTCGGATAAACGTAGGCACCTGCATGAAACATTGCCGAATACCAATCTTGTTGGGGAGATTCCGCCCATCTAGGGGCCAAAATATGAAGAACCGGAGTTCCCCTCTCATCCGCTCCAGTATCCTTTACTCTCCCAGAAGCATCTCGATTATGCCGGTGCAGACGGCCTGACCTTTGTACCAGCAGGTCTATCGGAGCCAAGTCCGAAATCAACTCATCAGCATCTATGTCCAGTGACTGTTCGATGACCTGAGTTGCGATGACGATTTTCCCCGCTCGTTCAGAAGAGCTGCGTTTGCCTAGTTCTGACACCGCCTGCTCTTCGATTCTCTGTCTGTCGCTAAATGCAAATCTACTGTGGAAAAGTAGGATTTTTTCCGGATCAATTTTTTTAGAAGAAAGTAATGATCGAAACGCCCGTAGAGCATCATCAATGGTATTCCGAATCCAAACCACGCTTTTGCCTGAAGATGCCTTCTCGATAATGTATTCGATGCACTGTTTCTCTGAGGAGAGCCATGAAACATCGATATTTCTCGGGCGATTCGAGAGAACAGGTATCGATTCAATACCGTTCGAATCGGCCTTTGTAAATAAGGGATAGCTTAACGTCTCAACATCCGAATCTTTTGACGGTTCGACTGACAAGACAGATTGAAAAGCAGATAAATATTGGGTCCTTTGCGTCTGAGACATGGTCGCCGACAGCAGAATTATCGGGGCACCGTAATAAGCCAAGACACTAATTAACTGCTCTAACTCTTTACCCATGTACGCGTCGTAGGCGTGAACCTCGTCGACAATAAATACCTTTTTCTCCAGCCCCAAAAGCCTTAAGTTGTTATGCCGAAACTGCAAGACACCCATCAGGGCTTGATCGATCGTGCCGACGCCTACATCCGCCAAAAGCGCCTTTTTGCTGCTTTCGGCAAACCAACTCGCACAACCTGCGTAAACAGGAGTTTCGTTGTTAAACTCTGAGGAACCTTTTAACAGGTTATCCCATATTTTGCTGGTAAAGCCTTCCATTAACCGGCTGCGGCTATGAGCGAGAATGAGGCTCGGTTTTGAGCCGGGTAAGTACAATTTACTCAGAACATCAACCAACCTGGAGTACATAGCATTTGCCGTCGCCATGGTTGGAAGAGCATAAAAAATCCCATTCGCCCTCCCACTGCTCATCAGTCTCTTAGCCAATGTTAATGCAGCCTCTGTTTTCCCCGACCCTGTCAAATCTTCCAAAATAAACAATTGGGCTCCGATTTTGTTGAGTTGAATTTCCGTTGATACCTCTTGCAGAGGAGAGGGTGTGTGGATATAAGGAAATAGAGATCGGATATTTTGAAACTCTGAAACCTTGGGTGAAGGTGGAAGAATAGCCAAGGCACGTTCAGCTTCTGACAGAGCCTTTTCCCAATACACCTTAAGCGGAAATTCCTCATCAACCCATTGAAAGAATTTCTCGTTAGAGCCGATCCAATCGCAAAGAACTACCAATCCGGAGATTACCCAGGAGTAATACTTAGTCCTATGCCTAACCTCCTTTTGTTTAAAACAAACTGGGATTTCCGCTAAGGGAAAAAGTTTCAATGCCTCTTCTAAATATTGGAATGCGTCTTTCTTATTTTGAGAAGTGAAATTATTTAGATTTTCTTTCAGTTTAGGAGGAACACCATGATGTCCTGTTGTAACAGATATCCAAATGTCTAGGATTCCAGCTTTTCTTCCTGTACCCAACTCGGACTTTGGCAAAACTTTTTCTAATTTCTCAGGCTCTTCAAAAATCTCTCTCCAGAAAGCGTAACCCAAAACATCGTGCCTAAAATTCTGGCAGACAAGTTCACGGCAATCTTCCTGACCGCCTACCCAAACCTCCCTTTGAAACGAGCAAGCAAACTTTCCTATGTCATGAGAACTAAGAAGCCAAGCAAAAAACTGCGCTCCGCTTTCTCCTTCCAGACCAACTTGTTTGAGAGTATCAGCAGCTCCAAACAAATTATTGGTTACCATCAAATAACCGACGGCTGCCACATCGAGTAGGTGGCAAGGGAGTAAATGAATCCGCCCAACTCCCGAGATGTGGTCTTTTCTATATTTTGCCCAGTAGCGCATAAAATCAAAAGGGTAATTGTTCTTACGACATCGTATTACACTTTATTACATCGAAAACATGCAAGAAACTTTCATTATTTTGAAAGTTAGGTTGTCGGCTTAAAGGGTAATCATTTTTTACCTAGATAAAAATTCCAAATTTTTGGGGTGTTCACAACCTGAAGAAATCCTTGAGAAAATTGACTATTTCATTTTGATAGGATTAGGATCATTAAGTAGTCGAAAATTTCAACATAAAAGAGATGGTTAACCTCTCTTTAATTTTTTATTTGGTTATGAACCTGTCCGCAGGGTAAGAAATTCGAGATTTCGCAACTGGTTGAGATAACCGACAATTTCTAAATATCAAGTTGACAATAAAAGACAAGAAAAGCGGTTATTTATTAACGGAACTCCGTCCTTTGAGAGGATTTTTTCATAGACTGCTTTTTTGATCACTTCCGCCACGATCTTCACTATTAAGCCTACGACTGGACCTACTAGAAAAATCTTTGGCTCTTTTTGCTCACATCTGAGAGACCGGTACATCTCCTTCACGCGGGAGCTCTCTTTACAGGGGAATAAGGCCGACGCCGAGCGAGGCTCCTCCCCGCTTACGCGGGGAACTCTCATCGTTGGATGAAGCACCAATCACCAAACCCGGTTCATCCCCGCTTACGCGGGGAACTCACCGTCTGCCTCTTTGATTTCCTCCCAAGTGGCGGTTCATCCCCGCTTACGCGGGGAACTCACTCCTCTTTGCTAAGAGAATTCCTTTGCACTCGGTTCATCCCCGCTTACGCGGGGAACTCGCATTGACCCTGCTGTACTCGGAGCCGCAATTCGGTTCATCCCCGCTTACGCGGGGAACTCACTTAAACACGCTCGTTAGCAGAGCTGGTTCCCGGTTCATCCCCGCTTACGCGGGGAACTCCCACTTGGCGGCTTCGTTAAAATCTTCAAACACCGGTTCATCCCCGCTTACGCGGGGAACTCACTTAAACAAGGCATAGAGCACCTTACTAACTCTAGCAAAGATTTCCTATCGGGAAAATATGCAAAGAACCCTGAGACTGTTTTGAATCATTTCAAGAACAGTTCCCTGGATTAGAAAATTTCAGAGCCATTTAATTTCAAAGACAAATGCTCTGCTGACCTGAAAGAGGATAATAACGTTTACAGAAGGCCGGGGTTCAGAATCTGTTCCATCCTGACTTCAATTAATTGGATTTAATAGATGAGGTGGTGGCCCCAACTGGACTTGAACCAGTGACCAATCGATTATGAGTCGACTGCTCTAACCAACTGAGCTATGGGGCCTAATGATGAAGAGATCACCATTGTGCAGAAGTGCAATTCTATCAGAACTTCTAATGATTCGTTTTTAACCTTTCCTTCTCAAAAGACTGAGGCGTTGTCATAAATAGAATTAAGAAGGTGGTGGCCTCAACTGGACTTGAACCAGGAACCAGTGAGACACGAGAAAAAACTCTTCTATATCAATTCCGTAGTTAGCCGAACATAGATAAACATCTCCGAGTTCTAAAAGAACCTACATAGCACAACAAACTGTTAATCAGTCCGGCTCCAGATAAAGCAAAGGCCGGAAAATTCCGGCCCCTACTTCGTGTTTTTAAATCTTAGTTATTGCTTCCGCCTTCCATGAAGCTCTTCAACTTATCCGAACGGCTTGGATGACGAAGCTTACGAAGGGCTTTGGCCTCAATCTGACGAATTCTTTCACGAGTAACATCGAACTGACGGCCGACCTCCTCCAACGTGTGGTCGGTGCTCATTTCAATGCCGAAACGCATTCTTAGAACCTTGGCTTCTCTCGGAGTCAGAGAATCCAGAACTTCCTTAGTGATCTCGGTAAGACTGGACTGCTGAGCGGCTTCCGCAGGAGCAACAGTTCCGAAGTCCTCCAAGAAATCTCCAAGATGCGAATCCTCGTCGTCACCGATCGGGGTTTCCATAGAAATCGGTTCCTTAGCGATCTTCAGGATCTTACGGATCTTATCTTCCGGCATATCCATTTTCTCAGCCAACTCTGCTGGATCCGGCTCAACACCGGTTTCCTGGAGGATTTGGCGAGAAATACGGTTCATCTTGTTGATGGTTTCAATCATGTGAACCGGAATACGAATGGTTCTGGCCTGGTCAGCAATAGATCTCGTAATAGCCTGACGAATCCACCATGTGGCATAAGTAGAGAACTTATATCCGCGGCGATATTCGAACTTATCAACAGCTTTCATCAAGCCGACGTTGCCTTCCTGAATCAGATCGAGGAACTGCAAACCGCGGTTGGTGTATTTCTTAGCAATAGAAATCACCAGACGAAGGTTAGCTTCGGTCATTTCGCGCTTAGCTTTTCTAGCCTTAGCCTCACCGGTTGCCATCTGGTTGTAAACGTCCTTCAGATCCTTCAGAGGCAGCGTTACAGCATTCTGAATATTCTGAAGCTGCTGCTGGAGATGCTGAATTTCAGGAAGCTTACGTTTGACGTCGATTGCGTAAGGCTTATCGCTCTCTGCAATTGCCTGAGACCATGCCAAGTTCGTTTCGTTGTCAAGGAATTCCTTGAGGAACAGCTCACGCGGCATCTTTGCACGATTGACGACGATGTCGTAAATACGGCTTTCGTACTTACGAACTTCTTCAACCTGCGTTTTCAGCATGGTGCACAAGCGTTCAACAGTGTTAGCTGTAAAGCGCAGAGAAAGCAGTTCTTCCTGGATTGCATCCTGGGCCTTAATAAAGGCAGGAGAACGGTAACCTTCAGCCTCGTAGGCATGCTTCAGATCTTGATAAAGCTCTTTGCAGTGGTCGAGTTTGGCAAGAACGACTGTCTTGAGTTCGTCAATCTGACCTGCCGTCATACCGGAAGCACCAATGTCCGTGCTTTCGTCGTCTTCAGCCACCTGCTCGCTGGCTTCTTCATCCAAACCGTCAACCAAGCCGTCCACGATCTGGTCGATCTGCATTGTGCCGTTTCTGACCTTTTCAGCGTCTTCCAAAATAGCAACGATCGTTGTCGGGCAGCCGGAAATAGCGTGAACCATGTGCTTCAAGCCGTCTTCAATTCGCTTTGCGATTTCAATTTCGCCTTCGCGAGTCAGAAGCTCGACGGAACCCATTTCTCTCATATACATTCTGACAGGGTCAGTCGTACGGCCAAATTCGCTGTCAACGGTGGCCAAAGCAGCTTCAGCTTCTTCTTCCGCTGCGTCGTCGCTGGCAGTCGGAACAGAATCGCCGATGAGCAAATCGTCTGCGGTCGGGGCCTGTTCGTAAACCTGAATACCCAAGTCAGCCAATGTCGAAATGATCTGGTCGATCTGATCCGGATCGACGATATTTTCCGGCATGTGGTCGTTAACTTCAGAGTAAGTCAGATAGCCTCTTTCCTTACCCATGCGAATTAACGCCTTAAGCTTGTTCAAACGAGTTTCTTTATCGTCTTCTTCATGATGAGCATAGCTACGGTTCAAGGCTTCTTTCATTGCCTTGTCACGTGCCTTGCCTTTTCCGCGAACAGAAGCCGGCGGAACATAGGACTCAGCGATTGCGACTTCTTCATCGATGGAGTCGTCGTCGCTATCACCAACCAAGTCGTCCTCAGTTGTCTCAACTTTTGCTTTTCTGCCGGGACGGCCGCGTTTGGCCTCAGGTTTTGCCTTTGCCGTTGTCTTTTTAGCAGCTGTTTTCTTAGCAGGAGCTTTTGCGGCTACGGCTTCGCCAGCAGTTTCGTCAGCTGCGGCAGATTTAGCTGCTGTCTTTCGAGTTGTCTTTTTTACGGGGGTTTCTTCAGCAGCTTTAGAAGGTGTGGCTTTAGCCGCCGATGTCTTTCTCGTCGTTTTTTTAACCGGTTCTGCCGTCACTTCGGCAACCGTTTCTTCAGCAGCTGCCTTCTGAGTACGAGTTCTCTTTGCAGCTGTAGCTTTCGTTGCCGTTGTTTTAGCGGCTGTTTTCTTTGCAGCGGTCTTGGTTGCTGCAGTAGTTTCGGCTGCTCCTACTTTTTCTGTAGTATCAGCGCCTGCATTCGTAGTTGTCTTCTTAGTTGTTTTTTTGGCTGTTGCCATGTTCCACCTTATGATGACTACGCATCAAACGATCGAAAAAACAAAAGCGGAAAAAATGCACCGCAAAACTGCTCGTGTAAAATTCCGCCTGTCTTTAACGAATTAACCTGAAACGGCCGGTCGAAGGAAGCAAAAAATTTCAGCGGCCATAGCGTTGGACCGATACGTAAATCCTTCAACACCCGACTCAATTTCAGGGTTTTTAAAGCGCCTCCGATCTATCCTCGATCTCCTGGGCGCGCAAATAGCCCTACCGACTATTTTGGTAAGGTAATTTTACCATGCCTGTCAAGGCCCTTCCCTTAATTTTTGCGAATTCGTCGCAAATTGAGGAGTTTTTTGATAATCAGCTTAGGAGAATGTCGGGTAGGTTTTGCGAAGAACTTTTTCGACGAGAATGCCCCATACCGGAAGCATCCAAAGGAAGACCGCTGCAATAACGCAGCTTTGAGGCGCGCCGATCGTTGCCACAGGTACAGCACCGGCGATGGACCATGGAATCAACGGGGCAATGACAATTGCGGTGTTTTCCAATGAAGCGGCCATTTTGATTTTATCCGGCTGGATCTTATTGCAAAGCTGCTCGGTCAAAATAACTGCAAGCATCTGGTTGCAGGATAAAGCAGCCGTCGCCAAGGCGGTCAGCGTAATTGTCAGGAAAACGCCTGCCTTCGCACCGAGATAAGCAATGCCGCTTTCTAAACGTCTCAGCATCCCCGTCAACTCAAAAATCCCAGCAAACGTGCAGGAGATAGAGATGATGCAGCAAACCTGAATCATCGAAAGAACTCCGCCGCCGTTCATGAGACGCCCCACTTCAGGGGAAGCTGCCTGATATCCGCTGAATAAAATCTTGCAAAGTTCAATAGAACCTAAATCTCTCAAGAAAAGCGCTGTGACGAAAGCCGATGCGATACTCGCGATCATAGTGAGCTTAATGTCGGCCTTGAGCATGACCATCGTTAACAGAACGATGGCCGGAATCAAGGTCCAAGCAGACAGAATGTATTCCTGACTAAAAAGTTTTGTCAGGTCAATATCCGCGGCTTGGGCGCCCTGCCCGTTTCCTACAAAAAAGTAAATGAGACACGCAAGGAGGAACGGGATCAACCCAGTCCTCAGCATATTTTTAATGTTTTTATAGAGCTCCGTACCGGTAACAGCACAGACTAATTGCGCGCTGGTCGATACCGGAGAGCAGCGATCTCCTACATATGCACCGGCAAGAGCAGCTCCGCCGGCCCAAAACGGAGAGACGCCCATAGCGACACACAGCGACATGGTAACTACACCCATCGTTGCCGCGGTACCAAAAGAAGTCCCGATCAGAGAACTCAAGGCGGCATTCAAAATAAAGGTGCCCAGGAGACTCCAAGAAGGAGAAATGATCTCGGAGGCATAGCTGACAAGGTAGGCGATCGTTCCGCTGGCTCGCCAGGACGCGGTCAACGCTCCGATTAAGAGCATCACTATGATGATGTTGCTGATCTTAGCAATGCTTTGACGGCAAGCCTTTCCGATTTCCTGCAGGCTAAAGCCGCGATAAAGGGCATAGCCGCAGAAAAGGAAAAACGCGAAAATCAGCGCGTAGAGGATCGATGTGCCTGTGAAGAGACAATAAAAAAGAGAGGCGCAAAAACTGCCGACTGTCAGAACTTCTAACATTCTTACTTCTCTCGTTTTCTCAGCAGAATATCGTTAATACCCGCATCAATGGATTTGATTTCTTTCTGGAGATCCTGATCGAGCTGCATCAAGTCTCTGAAAACTTTTCTGTCAGCGTCATCTAAGTTGCCCTTTGTCGACAAAGCCCGACGCTGCACCTCGACGCGATTCAGCTCCATCTGAAGGAGGATACGGCGGCATTCCAATCGCGCTGCTTCCAGCGGTGTTTGAAGTATCTGTCCTTGACTCAGCCCTTTTCGAATGACCGAATCAATGCCCTCTTCCAGTAAGAAGGTGGAAATCATTGAACGGGCCGAATCCATTTCTTTTTCGAAATTTTCATCGGCAGGTCCCGGAAGGTCAGCCAGGAACTGGGCAAGCGTGTGGCCGCTCTCATCCTCGTGCGTCACTCGCTCAATCACTTTGAACAACAATTCCGAAACCGGAGAATTGCTCTCAGACAGCTGCTCGGCGAGCATGCCTTCAAATTCCAGGGCCAGCTGAGGAAAACGCAGAAAGTTTCTTAGGAGTGCCATTAAAGGGGCGTCTGCCGTCGGAGGAATACTTCGTCCGGTCGACGTCGGAATCCGCGGCGTCTTATACCGGTCGTAGCCTCTTCCGAAGCTGTATCGCTGATTGCCAAAGCCGCTGGGTCTCTGAGGAGCCGCCGGCGGCAACACAGGAAAACCGAAATATTTACGGAGTTCGTCGGAATTCTTATAGCCGACTGCCGTGCTCAAACGTTCGATTAAGCCATCGCGCAGAAGCGGACTTTTTGTCTTACGAACGAGCGGAGATGCTTCTTCAATAAATGCGTTGCGGTCTTCAAGAACGGCTAAATCCAGTCCTTGAGACAATGCTTCAATCAGGTAACTGGAAAGCGGCAGCGCCTTTTTGAGCATCTCTTCGAAGGCGGGAGCGCCGGACTTCTTGACCAAACTGTCGGGATCTTCGCCCTCGGGCAGGAACACAAAACTGACTTTCTGAGCATCATCCAAGAGCGGAAGCGACAAATCCATCGCGCGCTTTGCCGCCTTACGCCCTGCCGCATCTCCGTCAAACGAGAAAATGACGTGATCGGTCATCTTAAGAAGGCGTTCAATATGCTCAGCTCGAATCGCTGTACCCAGTGGTGCACAGGCCTCTCCGAATCCGGCTTGAGAAAGCTGAATCACATCCATCTGGCCTTCGACCACGATGACGCGCTTTTTATCCTGAATGCTTTTGCGCGCTTCGTACAAACCGAAGACTTCGGAGCCTTTCGCAAAAATCGGAGTGTCGCCTGTGTTGATGTATTTAGGCTCTTCCCCGATCATGGTTCGCGCACTAAATGCAATGACTTGTCCGCGAATATTGCGGATCGGGAACATCAGGCGGTTGCGGAAGAAATCGTAGACGTTTCCGCTCTGACCGGTTCTCTGAAGACCGGCCTCTAAAAGCAAGGGTTTGAGGTCAGGTGTGAAGACGGCGTCTAAGTTATGCCAGGCATCCGGCGAGAAGCCGATGCCGAAACGCTCGATGGTTTCGTCTTTGAGTCCGCGGTTATGGAGGTAGTCTTGGGAAAACTTGTCGCTGTTGAACTTATCGCGGTAAAACTCCATCGCCCTCTGCATAATCTCGGACAAACGCGGTTTACCGCTCTTGGGTTTAGGTGCGCCGCCTTCGTAGCGAACCTGCATGCTGAATTCAGAGGCGAGCTTTTCGACTGCATCGACAAACGGAAGATTCTCATACTTCATTAAGAAGCTGATGGCGTTGCCGTGTTCTCCGCAGCCGAAGCAGTGATAAAAACCGCGTTCGCGGTTCACTGAAAAGCTCGGACTCTTTTCATTATGGAAGGGACAGCACGCCCAAGCCGAAGCGCCCTTTTGCTGCAAAGGAACTCTGCGGTTAACGACCTCGTAAATGTCTGCTCGGTCAAGCAGTTCTTTAATAAAAGACTGTGCGATCAAGAATCAAACTCTCACAAGAAAAGGCGGGGATGGAAACTGTTTTGAAAGATCCTGCCGCTATAAAATCGAGTAGGGGAAGCTTTCACCTACCCCTCTCACACCACTGGGCATGCGGGTCTCGCACCCAGCGGTTCCAATTAACCTATGCGGGTCGCCTACTTG
>NZ_DBMALT010000025.1:0-42267 GCF_057870745.1 Parasutterella sp.
CTCTCCGCTTTATGGAGATCCGTTAATGAAGCGCCCATTGCGGTACCGCACGATGGGTGCTGTGAGAGAGGGGCGGGGAAACCCGTCCCCCTACTCGATTTTATTGTGCGGCTAAGAGAACTTTTGAGACGAATGCTATAAATAAAACTCTTTCTATTCTCTTATTACCTTATCGGAAACCCTGATTAAGTTAAGGCTTATTTCTCGCTATACCTATTCAAACAGGGTATTCCGTGCGAATATAGAAACATAAAAAATCACCCAAATTATCTTCAAGGAGATCGGTATGAATTTAAGACTAACCGCTCTATCCGCACTCGTAGGCATCTCACTTGCCGCTTTTGCACTCCCCTCTAATGCATGCTTTACTGTAATTGTCGGAAAGAAAGTTTCTTCAACGGGTGAAATTCTTGTTGGTCATAATGAAGACAATGAAATGCGCATTATCACCAGTCAGTATTGGGTCGATCCGGCAGTGCATGAAGACGGAGAACTCATAGAATTTGAGCCCGCTGCCGCCAAAATTCCTCAAGTCAAAAAGACACTGGGATTTTGGTGGTCGCAGACTTTGGCGCCTACCGGCTATTCATTCTCCGATGGCTTCGTGAATGAGAAAGGTGTCGTAGTTGTCTCCAACAACTGCAACCAGACCATTGAAAAAGGCGAAAAGATCAACGAAGGCGGCATCGGTTATGGGATTCGCCGTTTAATTGCTGAAAGAGCAGTTTCTGCAAGAGATGGAGTGAACCTGGCTATCGGTCTCGTAAAGAAGTATGGCTATTTTCAAGAAGGTCGGACATATACAATTGCAGACGCTAATGAAGCTTGGCAGCTCGTGCTTTTGTGCGGCAGCCGATACGTCGCTCGTAAAGTTCAGGATGACGAAATTGCCTTCCTGGCCAATGCAATCAATATTACGAATATTGATCTGAAAGACACTGCCAATGTAATTGCTTCTCCGGATTTAATTGAGAACGCTATAAAGAAGGGTACTTATAAGCCAAAAGATCCGAAGAATTTCTCTGACTTTAATCTGAGAAAAGCCTATCAGCTTGACGAAAGAACTTCTGCTGATTGGACCAAAGAACGCGTTCGTGTCTTGCTCAATTACATAACAGGCAAAGACTATAAGGACGAGCACGCCTTCCCGATGTCTATGAAACTTAAGAATAAAGTTTCTTACGAACAGGTTCGTCAGATGATTAGCGGTCACAGCAAGCATGAAGTCAGAAATTCCGGCTGGTATCACCAAGGCATGAACGACATCTGCAATATCGGAACCTATGACAGCGTTGTGTATGTCTTGCGTCAGAACCCGTTGTTTACGTTGGCTTGGAGAACGAACGGCAGACCTTCTCAGCAGTTCTCTTATCCGCAATACCCGTTAGCGGGCGCCGCGATCGGACAGAATTTTATGGATCCCAAGACTGCAACGGCGGCTCAGTTCCACGCTAAGCCGGATCAGTTGTCTTATCGCGCCGACCGTCCGCTTTATACCTTCCTTGCAATGCAGAACTTCTTAGATTGGCAGCATCAGGATTATCCGATTTTTGCCAAGAATAAGAGGGCTTTTGAAAAGCAGGCAGCTGCGGAAGTTCATAAAGCCGATAAAGAAGGCAGAATGCTGTATCGCGTAGATCCGGTTAAAGCCAAAGCCTTCCTGCATGAGTTCAACAACTATTCTTTCCATAATGTACTGCATGCAACAGAACAGGAACTGCATGCACTCCATCATCTCCCGATCATTATTAACACTAAAGAATTAAGCCAGAGTTCTAACGGTACTTTCACCGTGACGGCGCTCTCAACGCCTGAAGTTCACATGACGAGGGTGGATAAGGAAGCAACTCGCTTCGGTTCTCCGTTCTCTAATGCGGATTTGGAAGTCAACCGTGAAATGCCGAAACCTCTCAAAGTCGAATTCTTAGATGTGAACCAAGACGGCTTAAAGGATGCTGTGTTTACATTCCCGATCAAGACGGCGGTCGCTTACACAGTACCCGATGTTGATACCGAGCTTTATCTTTGGACGAAAGTCGGTAAGAAGCAGTTGGCAGGCTTCGACGTCGTCAAAATCAAGAAATAAGCTCCAACAGTAAATTTGGAAAAGATCTGGCGGCCTGGTCAAAGCCGCCGGATCTTACTGATTTAAGAATATGAAAACTAAAACACTGTTTGCAACATACGGCTCTGTCATTGCTTCCTTTAAAGATGTGAAAGACAGGCAAAATCTTCTTCTTGAAGATTTCGGAGAAGAAAGGATCTATTACGCGCCATTTGACTATGTCAATCCAAAGGCTCGTTTATTCATTGTTGGCATTACGCCTGGCGAAGTCCAGATGAATAACATGCTTGTCGAGGCGGCTCGTTTGATTCATCAAGGTTTTTCTGACGAGGATGTTCTGAAGCGCTGCAAAGCCGTAGGAAGTTTCAGCGGACCGATGCGCAAGAATCTCGTTGAATTGATGGACGAGGCCGGAATTGCGGAATTCTTGGATATCAAAACAACAGCACAGTTGTTCTCTGATAAACAAGATCTGGTGAACCTGACATCGTGTATTCGTTATCCGACTTTTACAATCAAAAACGACAAAGAAACAAATTTCAATGCAGAAATAAAGCAGGGCACAAAATTATTTGAATTTGCGGCGCCGCTGACATTGGAAGAGTTGAACAAAGCACCTAACGCTGTGCTTCTTCCGTTAGGACCTAAAGTTCAGCATTATTTAGAAAAGGTTGTGAAGGGCACGAAGTTCGAAAATCGTCTGCTGCCGGAACTTCCTCATCCGTCTCGTGCCAATGGAGAAAGAATTGCGTATTTCTTAGGTCAAAAAGCCAAAGAGAAGCTCAGCCGCTTAACAGATCCGGAAAAATTAGATAACTCTAAGAAAAATATGAAGAAAATTTTGAAGTCTTTGAAAGTTAAAGGCTCAAAATAACGCGAAAAAATAGACTCTAAAACGGTCGGAAAGCCTGACTATTAGGCTTTCCGCATAAAAACGAATGAAAATCAGACGCGTTTTAAAGCCCTAAAATTCTTTTTAGTGGACATTCGTCGGATAGAATTGCCTGAAAACGCGTCAGCAATTCTTCGCTAAAAATGCGCCTAAAGCAACGGCGAGCAGGCCGCCTAAAAAACTGGCCAAAACATAGAAGGCTGCTTGTCCGATGTGGTTGTCCAAAACCATTGCGTAGACTTCAACGGAAAAAGTACTGAAGGTTGTGAAGCCGCCGCAGAATCCGGCAGTTAATCCGAAACGAAGCTCCGGGGGAATCTCGGGCCGATCCAAAAAGAAAAACGTTAAGAAGCCGAGAATGAGGCTGCCGATGATATTGATAAAGACGGTCGCAAACGGAAGAAAACCGAAGGAACTAATCAGAAAGCGAAGTAAAGAACCAAGACCGCCGCCGATCATTACTGCGAGATAAATCATTTTGCTTAAACGTTTGCAAGATCATCAAACTGGAAATTTTACTCTCGTGCTTGTTTGGCTGGCACAGGCCAAAGTAATTTTGAGAAAAGGGCTACTGAAAAATCTTGAACTTGTAACTTAAATAATTGAATAAAAACGTAAATAATATATTATTCAACATAACTACTATTATGTTGAGTTGAATTTGGAGGTTTTTAGTCTGTTTTTTAATTATTGTTTGAACGATTTGGCACTGTCTGAACTCGTTTTTTCATGTTTTGAAATTTTAGATACCTCTATTTATTCTTTTCTACCACCGTTATTCATAACTTATTAGTAGAAACGCAAAATTTTTTGTCTGTAACTATTTATTTCCGTCGGGTTTTAGCCTATGATCAGAGTCAGGGTTATGGGGGATTCTCTCTTGTCGCCCACAATGCCAATCCTTTGGAGGTAAAGATTCTATGTCAACTAAGAAAAACTTTTGGATAGGACTGCCCATGCAGATGATGTATGGCTTGGTCCTAGGCGTGATCGTAGGTACGATGGTATCTTCCGAATTCGGTGCCACCTACCTGCAGCCGCTTGGCCAGCTGTTCATTCGTTTGATCCGCATGGTCGTAGTACCGTTGGTTGTTGCGACTTTGATTGCAGGCTCAGCCGGCTTGGGTGATGCCAGCAAAATCGGCAAGATCGCTGTTAAAACAATTCTCTTCTTCGCAATTACGACGGCTATTGCAGTTACGATCGGTCTGATCGTTGCTAACTTCATGGAACCGGGTACCGGTTTAACGATTTCCGTCGAAGGTCTGAAGGCTAAAGCGGCTGCTGCGCCTCCCCTTTCTAAGGTCCTTCTTGAGATCGTCCCGATTAACCCGATCGAAGCGTTTGCCAAAGGCAACATGCTTCAGGTTATCTTCTTCTCCATCTTCTTCGGTTTCTGCCTCTCGCTTATGGGCGATTCCGTACGCATGGTTACAGACTTCTTCCAGAAAGTCGGCGACGTCATGATTCGGATGACCAACTATGTCATGCTTTACGCTCCGATCGGTGTGTTTGGCTTGATCGCTTACACGGTTACACGTCATGGGTTAGCTGTTCTGCTTCCGCTGGGCAAGCTCATTCTTACCGCTTTCATCGCAACGCTTATCTTCGTCTGCATTACCTATCTGCCGATCATCAAACTTATCGGCATGAAGATTTCCGATTACCTCAAAGGCGCTTTCGAACCCTGGCTTATCGCTTTCACAACTTGCTCTTCTGCCGCAGCCTTGGCTGTCAACCTTGAAGCTTCCCGCAAGATGGGTGCCTCTAAAGCTATTGCTTCTTTCGCAATTCCTCTGGGCAACACCATCAACATGAACGGTACCTCCATCTACATGGGCGTAACCGCTGTGTTCGCTGCCGAAGTTTTCGGTATTGACCTTACTCTGGCTCAGCAGTTCCAGATCGTTTTGATGGGCGTTCTGGCTGCCGTCGGTACAGCTGGTGTTCCAGGTGCCGGCCTGATTATGACAACTCTGGTCTTTACAGAAGTCGGTATTCCTCTTGAAGCCGTTGCTCTGATTGCCGGTATCGACCGTATCCTTGATATGATCCGTACATCTGTCAACGTCCTCGGCGACAGCTTAACCGCTCTAGTGGTTTCTAAGTCCGAAGGTGTTCTCGGCACAGAACTGATGGATCAGGACACAGTTGTTAAAGAACAACTTTAATCAATAAAAAGTAAGAGATTGGCAAGGAAAAGCCGGGCGAAAGCCCGGCTTTTTCGTGGCTAAAATAGGTTTTAGCCGGCTAACTAATCGCGGCATTTTGTTATGCTTATGGACACAACTAATATCTAACGAAGACGAAGATGTTTCCTAGCTTTTGGGCACAATTTCACGATTTTTTTGAAACCGCGCTTTATTGGTTTGCCAGCACGTTTAATCTCACGGCTGAGTTTGCCAAGATAAGAGGCGGTTTGGATGAATTTTTTTGGGCCATGGAAAGTATCTTCGAGGGTTTATTTCACTACATCCCTTCACTTTTATCCGGCGGATTCCTCGGTTACTAATAAAATAAAAGCGCCCTCTTAAGGACGCTTTTACAACTTAACTTGTTCTTTCTATTAAGAAATTCCGAGAGCTTTCTCTAAATCGGCAACGCTGGTTTTGGCTTTTACGTCTCTGAATTCAGCTGTCAAAATACCGTTTTCATCGATCACAAAAGTGCTGCGGACAATGCCGAGGTACTTTCTGCCGTACATCGATTTCAACTTAAGAACCCCGTAGAGTTTGGAAACTTCAGAGTCAGCATCGCTCAGCAGCGGGAATTTGAGCCCCTGTTTGTTTCTGAAATTGGTGTGGCTCTTTATGCTGTCTCTAGATACTCCGATGACCACATATCCGGCTTTTTCAAATTTATCTAAAGCGGCCTGGAAGTTCACGGCCTGCATGGTGCAGCCGGAGGTATTGTCCTTCGGGTAAAAATAAAGAACGACTTTTTTGCCTCGAAGATCGGAAAGTCTAGCCTTTCCGCCTAAGTCGCTTTCTAATTCAAAATCAGGAGCGGGTTCGCCGACAACAGCTTTGCATTCGTCTTCGCTAGGAGCCACAGGCTCGCTCTTTCCTGTCAAATGACACATTCTTATACTCCGTTAATCAGTTGCAAACTGCATTGTAGGAATTCGCAATGATTTTGTTAAGCCTGTGGCTGCTTTGGGCTGGTCTTCTTGAATTGAATTTTGTTTTTTAACAACGAGACGAATACTGTCGCCGTCTTTCACAAAAGAAATTAAATCGCCTACGCCGGCACCGAGTTTACGAAGAATTTCTTCGGGGATACGCACGGCACCGAATTCATTGACATCTGCCGTGTCTGTCACAGAGGGATGGATCATTGTTAATTAGCAAATTAAGAATCACCAGTCTATTGCTGGCATTCTATTCACTTAAGCGCAACTCAGATGGTTATCCCCTTCAAATTGGGCCTAAAAAATCCCGCCGGAGCGGGATGAGATACTTGGTCTTATTCGGGTCGTTTTTCCGGACCGTGTGTTTGTTCGGGAGGCACCGGAATGATGGTAGCGGCAGGTTCTACTTTCTCTTCTTTCTTGGCGCCGAAACCGAAACGGCTGGGTTTCGGAGCTTCAGCTTGAGCTGCAGGTTCAGCTTTCGGAGCTTTTTCCGGTTCCTTCTTAACGGGCCTTGTAGCGGCATCAATCGGTTTGCGGAAAGCATTGAAGAAAAGAAGCAGGCTTAAAAGGGCCGCCAAACCGCACATGGAAATCACAAGGTACCACTGCGGGAAAGCGAATTTAATGTTGAAAATGACAAGAGGCGTGTTGGCAGGCAGGAAGAAGTAGATCGATCCGCCTAAAGCCGACCAGAAAATCAGGTTGAAACCGAACACCCAGCGGGATGCAGGCCCTCTTCCTTTGACGCAGCAAATCGAGAAACCGAGCAGGAAAAGAATGACGGTAATCAGAGCATTTTCAACCTGGAGGAATCCGGACCAACCGGTGCTGAAAGGAAGGTAATGCGTTTCTTCTTTGGCTTTCGGTTCGTCAGCCGGCTTACTTTCAGTCGGAACCGGAGAGGGAGCCGCAGTGGCCACTGCAGGAACTGTCGGCTCAGTGGCCGAAGATGAGGAAGAAGAATTCGGCGAGACATTCAGCTCAGTCTTAGCGCCCTCTTGTTCGGTTCTTTCTTCTGTTTTGACAAGGCCGTCATCAGGTTTTTCGTAAAAGGCAGCGTTTTTAGCTTGTTCTTTTACAACGGGATCATCGATGTGATCACTCTTTTTCTGGAAAATAGAAAGCTTGTTGGTGTTGACAGCAACTTTCTTTTGAACCGCAACAATCATGTTGTCCGGTTCAAAGACGCTCTCGCCTCGGACGTAAAGGTAATAGCCGAAGAAAGCGTGCATAAACATTGCGATAAAGCAGATAAGCGCCAATATGATACGCATAAGAAAACCTCTCGTTACAATGTGTAAAGATTAGCACACTGCCAACCTTGTAAAACCTTCAATCTCCCGAACCGACCGTAGTTTGCTGATTTTTGCGGAAAATCAGGTATAAAACTAAAATCTTGTATGTTTAGTTTCCGGCAGGAAAATAAGATGGACATCAAAAAAGACAATGAAATGTATATGACGATTGCGCAGATCGCTGCGCAGAGAAGTTATGCCAAGCGCTTAAAAGTAGGCTGCGTCATTGTCAAAAACCATTCAATTATTTCTTTCGGCTGGAACGGAATGCCGACCGGTTACGACAATTGCTGCGAGTACGAAGTCGACGGAAAACTTGTCACCCGCCCCGAAGTTCAGCATGCTGAGCTGAATGCCATCGCGAAACTTGCTCAAAACGGCTACAGCTCCAACGGCGCTAAGATTTTTATCACGCACTCCCCTTGTATCCATTGCTCTCTATTAATACAGAAGTGCGGAATTAATGAAGTCTATTATCACGAGAAATATCGTGATGACGCCGGGATTCAATTCCTTAAGAAAGCCGGCATCAAAGTAGAGCAGCTCTGATTAGTTGTCTCCGGCTGCCAAGAGCCTTGCCTGTTCTATTGAGAATCAACGAAACACAAAAAAGAAAAACTTGCCGATCTTTCGGTCTGACAAGTTTTGCCGAGGGTGTCGAACCTTATCTCGTTCTATCTGAGCGAGCCTCGGTCAACCCGGCACCTAATCTCGGTGCCGGTACCTCAATTACTTACCTAATTTTTTCTTCAAAGCATCCACACCGCAGTTGACCATGTCGTTGAACTGGCCGGCGGTAATACCGGAATACTTTTCTTTCGTCTTCTGAACGGCGTCGTTAATGATTTCGCGGAGTTCGCCTTCAGTCAGGCTGGAATACTTTTCCTTGGTGCGCTGAACGGCAACGTTGATGAGATCATTGAGTTCACCTTCAGTAACGTCACTTTCTTTGTCCAGAGCGCGCGGATCCTGAACATATTTGCCAACGGCGTTTTCAACCAAGTTGGACAAGCCTTCAACGCCCTGTCCGCTCTTGGCAAGATAGGCCATTACGGCATCATTAAGTTCATCAGATACTGTCACGCTCCATTCAGCTTTTCCCATTTCGATCACCTTTTAAGTTATTGGATCGGAGTTACTTCCGATCTGTCGATGGTTAGACTATAAGGGAAACCACGCATGAGCGGACAATATCTACCCCATTTAGAGTAGGTTGCTAAGCGAGATACTTCTCCAGTCCGAGAATGGCCGCCAATTGAGGAACGTTGTCTGCCACGCCAAGGGAGGCTGTCTCCAGCAAACACTCCCTCGGGCTGGCGCCATAACTTACGGCAACGGAATCTGCTCCGGCGTTTGCAGCCATCTGCATATCGAGCACCGCGTCGCCCACCATGACCATGTCTTTGGTTTCAAGACCGGATTCATCGGCAATTGCCAAAAGCATTCCCGGATTCGGTTTAGAGAAATTAGTGTCGGCGGTCTGTACGCATTCAAACAAATACTCGATTCCGGTGGCTTTAAAAACTCGTTGCATCCCTTCCCGGCTTTTACCGGTTGCAATGGCCAGACGTTTTCCGTCTTTGTACATGTTCTCCAGCAGCTGCCTGAAACCCGGAACAAGCTCCAGCTCAGCCTCTTTCTTCGCGTACCAATCCATATACGCTTGAATAAATTCCGCATATCTGCCCTTCGGACAGTCGCAGCAACACAGTGCAATGGAATCCGAACGGTTAAGGCCAATGGTTGACAGCACTAATTCGTCAGACGGTACAGGATAGCCGAGCGCTTTAGAAGCATGCTGATATCCTTTCATGATGAGACGGGTTGTGTCCATCAGAGTTCCGTCCCAGTCAAAGACGTACATTTCGTAAGGTTTCGCCATTAAAGCACCAATACGTCATATTGTTCTTGGGTATATTCCGTCTCAACCGACAAGGTAATCGGCTTTTGGATGGAATCTCCGACAAGCGCTAAAGCTTCGCTTTCTTCATCAAGGAATAAATCGATGACCGATTGTGAAGCAAGAATTCGGAATTCTTTGGCGTCCTTGAATTGATGATATTCACGCACTACTTCACGGAGAATTTCGTAGCAGACGGTTCGGGCTGTCTTGATTTCTCCTCTTCCTCCGCAGGTCGGGCAGGTTTCGCAAAGCGTGTGTGCCAGGGATTCCCGAGTACGTTTACGCGTGATTTGAACCAGGCCCAAAGAAGTGAATTCCGAAATCGAAATGCGATTGCGGTCTTTGGCAACGGCTTTTCTTAATTCCGTCAGAACGCCCTGCTCATGCTCTTTGGAATCCATGTCGATAAAGTCGACGATAATGATTCCTCCTAAGTTTCGTAAGCGGAGCTGGCGAGCGATAGCCTGAGAAGCTTCTAGGTTCGTTTTGTAAATGGTGTCTGAGAAATCTCGCCTGCCGACAAAAGCACCGGTGTTGACGTCAATGGTCGTCATAGCCTCTGTCTGATCAATAATCAGGTAACCGCCGGACTTCAAATCAACTCGACGGCTAAGAGAAGCTTCGATTTCTTTTTCCAGATTGTATTGATCAAAAAGCGGTCGTTCGCTGTTATATAAGCTCAGCAACTGAACGGCCTCCGGTACAAATTTTTTGCCGAATCTTGTCAGTTCCTCAAAAACTTCCGGATTATCAACAATAATTTTTCCGGTTTGCTCCGTCACAATATCTCTCAGTACCCGCTGGGAGATCGAGACGTCGGAATAAAGTAGGCAAGGCGCACCGGCAATATGCGTTTTAGCCTCGATGTCTAACCAAAGTTTTTCCAGATACTTCATATCGTTGACGAAGTCCTCCGGTTTGGCATCTTCGCCGCTCGTCCGGACAATAAATCCGCCTTTCGGAATGCCTTGTTCTTCCGTTAATTTGGCAACCGCTTCTTTAAGACGTTCGCGTTCGGCTTCATCCTCGATTTTTTGGCTGACGCCGATGTGGGAGGTATAAGGTAAATAGACTAACAGGCGCCCTGCTAAGCTGATTTCGGTTGTGAGACGGGCGCCTTTTGTTCCGATCGGATCTTTGGCCACCTGTACGAGAACGACTTGGCCGTCATGAAGGAGCCGCTCGATGGGCAGCATTCCTCCGTTTTCCTGATGGGCCTGCCGCATATCGCTGACGTGAAGAAAGGCGGCTCGGGACAGCCCGATTTCAACGAAAGCAGACTGCATGCCCGGAAGCACTTTCCCGACAACGCCTAAATATATATTTCCGATTAAAGAGACATCCGCATTTCTTTCAATGCGGAGCTCTTGTAGAACGCCGTCTTCTAAGACGGCAACCCGCGTCTCATGGACAGCATTGTTAATTAATATTTCCTGCATTATTTGTCCTTATTCTTTGTTTCTGAAATTTTAAGCGTTCTTGGCGCCGAGACCTAAAATCGTGCTCAGATTC
This sequence comes from Parasutterella sp., assembly GCF_057870745.1. Taxonomy (NCBI): domain Bacteria; kingdom Pseudomonadati; phylum Pseudomonadota; class Betaproteobacteria; order Burkholderiales; family Sutterellaceae; genus Parasutterella; species Parasutterella sp. The sequence continues at coordinate 10,801 of NZ_DBMALT010000025.1, forward strand.
GCACTCAAGAGCTGTCCTGTTGGATAATGTGATTTGTTGATTAATACTAGAAAGTAATGGCATTTTTTAATTTTGGCAGTCGATCCGATCTTTCTTCGCCGTTTACGGAGGAGCAGGCACGCCTGTTGACTTGGACGAAGGTTCTGGAAGAGGAAGCGTTAAAGCGCCGGAAAATCACTATTTCCGAACTTAAGGAAGTCACGGCACGATGCGCTCGCGAAGTCGGAGAACAAGCCGATTTCAAGAAACTGCTTTTGACAAGAGCGGAAGGCGTTCTTGAACTCTTAAGATCAAAAAGTGCCGTTCCTTTTAAGAAGCCTCAGGGCATACCGTATTGGGCGATCGGTTCTGTTCTCGCGGTCTTAGCCTTTGTCGGGGGGATCCTGACGAACGAGCTTTCCGTTACAGATAACAGGATTAACTTGCTTTCGCCTCCTCTCTTGGGCGTTATTGCCTGGAACCTCATTGTCTACTGCTGGATTGCGGCAGCCTTAGTGTTTAATCGAGGAAAGTCTCCGGTCGGATATATTCGCCGTACCTTTGCTTCGGCGGTTTTAAAACTTCAAACCCGCGGAAGCCACGGTCAAGAGGCATTGGTGTCTTTTTACGGTAAGTGGACGGAAGCGGAGCTGCCGCTTCTGCGAGGACGAATTGCCGAAATCCTGCATTTTTCAGCGGCTCTTTTTGGTCTTGGACTCATTGCATCTATCGGCATCCACGGCTGGGGCACCGAGTACACCGTCGGATGGGAAAGCACATGGCTTTCAGATAAACCGGCGGCTGTTCTGACCTTTATTAATTTGTTCTACGGAATGATCCCCGTCAACGCGGATCTCTTTAATCAGTTGACGCCGCAAGTCATCGAGTCAATGAAGTTCGGGGCCGGACACGGACAAAACGCTGCGCCTTGGCTGGTTCAGCTTTTTTACATTATTTCCCTGATCGTTGTGGTTCCTCGAATCCTTTTGGGGCTTTATGCTTATGCAAAAGCCCGATATATTGGGAATCACTTTCCGATTGATCTTGAGTCGGTTTACTACTCAAATATTCTCCGTCAATGGAGAGGACAAACTATGTTGATGCAAATTATTCCGTTCTCTTATCCTTTAACGGAAAAAGTAAAGGAAGGAATTCAGAAATTCGCTTCCGAACTGCATCCCGAAAATTCCCGGTGCATCTTTTCTGAGGCCCAGCATGAAAATACTAAGCTTCCTGAAATTCCTGCAGGAGAGCAAACAGAAGTTATTGCTGTTTTTGCTATGACTTCCACACCCGAGATAGAAGTACAAGGCAGGTTTATTGCGGAGCTTAAACAGAAAGCTCTGGATTCAAAGGCCCTGCTTCGTGTTGTTATCGATACCTCCGGGTTTTTGGCTCGTTTCGCAAATACGCCTCAGCGAATTGCAGAACGTAAAAAGAATTGGTCGAACTTCCTTGCTCCGTACGGTGTGAGTTTCGCTTTTGTAAATCTTACAGATGCTGATGTGAAAGACGCAGCGGCACAGTTTGAACAAGCAAAATAAGGACGTTTCCTTGAGATGAATAAAGATCCTCAAAAAATTAATCTTTCATTAGTCAGCCATACCAACGTCGGCAAAACTACTTTGGCCCGTACTTTATTGGGCAGAGATATCGGGGAAGTCGGTGACCGCTCTCACGTCACCACCGAACCGGAAGATTATGTTTTATTAAGAGCGCCGGATGATTCCGAGCTTATTCTTTGGGATACTCCGGGATTCGGAGACAGTGTCCGTTTGGCCGAACGCCTCAAAGCCCGAAGCAATCCGATCGGCTGGTTTACGAGCGAAATCTGGGATCGCCTGACGGATAAATCTCTTTGGCTGAATCAGCAGGCGATTAAACATGTGCGGGACAAATCTCTGGTGATTCTTTATTTAGTGAACGCCAGTGAATCACCGGAAGCCGTGCCCTACGTCAAGGCGGAAATGGATATTCTTGCCTGGGTAAACAAACCGGTGATCGTTCTCTTAAATCAGATGGGTGAAGCTCGTCCTCCGGAAGAAGAAAAGGCAGAAGTCGAGCTTTGGCGTGACTATTTGAAGCCTTATGCTTTTGTGAAAGCCGTGATGCCGATGGACGCTTTTGCCCGCTGCTGGGTTCAGGAATACGAACTTTGGAAAGAGATTGAGCTGTGTTTGACGGACGCGGACAAACCGACTTTTGCCTCTTTGCATGCGACTTGGATTCGTCAGAAGCAGGCGCTCTATTCTTCTTCTTTGGAAGCCATGGCTGCTTATATGGTTAAGGTTTCCAACGATAAGGAAGTCTTAGCCAGTCAGTCATTGATTGAACGCCTCCGTTCGATCGGACGCTCTTTGGGTTTTATCAAGAAAGACCTTCACGGTGCGATGGAAGATGCTCAAGTCGCCTTGTCCACCCGAGCGGCTGATTGGCTCTGCACCCTGACGCAGCGCCTTATTAATATTAATGGGCTGGAAGGCAGCGGAACAAAGGCAGAAATTCTGCGCCGTATGCGCAGTGACTGGGAAACTCAGGCAACGATTGATCCGAAAGCAGCCTCCCTGCTCGGCGCCGTAGCCGGCGGTGCGGTCAGCGGAATTGCCGCTGATATTGCAACCGGCGGTGCTACTCTGGGGCTCGGTGCCTTGGGCGGTGCGATTGTCGGAGCGTTGGGCGGCGCCGGTGCGGCTGCCGCCTACAACGTTCAAAAAGGCCATAAGGAAAATATCATCACATGGTCTCCGGCTTCGATGGAAGGTTTCCTGCTGGATACCGTTCTTCTGTATTTGGCTGTTGCGCACTTCGGGCGCGGCAGAGGCCAATGGGAAGACAGCGAATCTCCGGCATTTTGGAAAACGCTGGCCGAACAGGCGATTAAAGCTCAAAACATCGATTTCAAGGCTCTGAAAGAAAAGGCAGCAGATGCTGATCAGCTTCGCGGCGAGTACACAAAGATTTTAGATAAGACCTTGAGAGATATCTTCAAGAGCCTCTACGGCGTCACGATCTGACCTCAAATTCCGCTCTGCATTTTGGGTGCAGAGCGGAATTTCAAGTGGATAATTTTCTGCAGAATACGAAAAATGTTGTGTTCTGCAGGCAATGACTCTGAACCTTGGAACGTATGGAGGCCCGAGTCTGCGTGATAAAATTTATTCGTGTCTCTAAGGACCGAGCCCGGTAGAAATAAGTACGTTAAGAGGCGTTTTTTAAAAGTGACCTAAGAGAACGCGGGATTAAAGAGAGTATCTTTTCTTTTTTCTCGTTCGAGCGGCAGAAAAGCTCGGTATTCGATAACTCTGCATGTAAGGCAATCTTGTCGAATGTTGGAAAGGAAGTCTGACTTCTTTTTTTGAAACTTCGTGCACGCACGAAGGTGTTCATGGATAATGCGGTTATTCACAAGCGCACAATGAAGTGCAGAATAAAGGATGACAAATGACGGATATTAAAGACACAACATTGAGGGGTGTTAACCTTTTAAGAAATCCCTGGTTCAATAAGAGCAGTGCTTTTACTGAAGAAGAACGCGACGAGCTGGGTTTAAGAGGTCTTCTTCCTCCGAGAGTGTCTACTTTCGACGAACAAGTGACTCGCCTTAAAGGCATCATCGACACATACGAAAAACCGATCAACAAATATATTGTTCTCGAAGGCGCACACGCTTCCGATGAAACTTTGTATTTTGAATTGCTGGTTCGCTACATCGATCAGTTCCTTCCGATTGTTTATACCCCGACGGTGGGTCAGGCCTGTCTGCAGTACAGCCACATCTTCCGCTATGCCCGCGGTCTTTATGTTTCCACTGAAGATAAAGGTCGTGTTCGTCAGCTGGTTGCCAACGTTCCGCACAAAGATGTTGACATCATTGTTGTGACAGACGGACAGCGCATTCTCGGTTTAGGTGACTTGGGCGTTAACGGCATGGGTATTCCTGTCGGTAAACTGGCTCTTTACACTGCCTGCGCAGGTGTTAACCCCCAGAAGACACTTCCTGTCTGCATCGACGTCGGTACGAACAACGAAGAACTTCTGAACGATCCGCTTTACATGGGCCTTCGCCAGAAGCGTGTTACCGGACCGGAATACGACGCTTTGATTGCTGAATTTGTGGACGCCGTCAGAGAACGCTGGCCCAATGTTGTGATTCAGTTCGAAGACTTCCATAACAGTCACGCCTATGATCTTTTGGATCAGTACAAGGATAAAGTCCCCTGCTTCAATGACGATATTCAGGGAACGGCATCGGTTGTTGTGACCGGTATGTTCTCTGCCATGCGTGCCCTCAAGCAGCAGCTCAAGGATCAGAAAGTCTTGTTCCTGGGTGCCGGTTCCGCAGCTACCGGTATTGCACACTTAATCGCCGACGCGATGGTTGAAGAAGGTTTGACTAGAGAAGAAGCTCTGGCTCGCATCAAACTGTTTGATTCCAAAGGACTCGTAACCAAGAAGCGCACTGCCCCGCTGACTTCGGCCAAACTGCCGTTTGCCGCTGAAGATGCTCCGGCTGAAACATTCCTGGATGCGATCCGTGAAATTCAGCCGACTGCAATTATCGGTGTATCTGCTCAGGGCGGCGCCTTCACGAAAGAATGCCTGGAAGAAATGGCGAAGATCAACGAACGTCCGATCATCTTTGCCCTCTCCAACCCGACTTCGAAGGCCGAATGTACAGCAGAAGAAGCATACAAGTACACAGACGGACGCTGCTTGTTTGCATGCGGTTCTCCGTTTAACCCTGTTGAATACAAAGGAAAAACCTTTGTTCCCCGTCAGGGCAACAACCACTATGTATTCCCGGGAATCGGACTCGGCGCTATTTTCGCCCGTGCCAAACTGATTCCGAATGATGTCTTCTTGGTGGCAGCCAAGGTGTTGGCTGACATGGTCAAACCTGAAGATCTGGAACGCGGCAGCCTGTATCCTGCACTTTCAGAAGTTCGTGAAATTTCTGCAGAAATCGGTGTAGCAGTTGCCGGTTACATCTTCGACAACAACTTGGCCGGAATTGAAAAACCTGCCGATCTGAAGAAGGCCGTTAATGATGCCATGTGGGATCCGAAACATGCTCACTTCGTTCAGGAATAATCGTTCGTCCTGATTAACAAGAATCCTCCGATGCGAAAAACACCGGAGGATTTTTTTACCTGAAAAAACGGCCTGCTGATGCAGGCCGGATAGATTATTTTTCTTGAGCGGTTTTTTCTTGTTCTTCTTTGAGAAAGTAAGAAATCTTCCACTTAAACGAGACACAAGCCATACGAAGAGCGGTAATGAAAATGAAACCTGCCCAAAGTGCAGCATCAACCGGAACTTTCAGCTCTAACAGCATGATGTAGAACCAGCATCCGATGAAACCCACAACCGCATAAGGCTGACGGTCGGCAACAACAGCCGGCATCTGATTTAAGAAGCAGTCTCTCATCAAGCCGCCAAACACACCCGTGATACATCCGATGATGACGGAAGATAACCAAGGCACTCCAGCTGCCAATGAAAGTGACGTTCCGGAAATACAGAAAATTCCGAGACCGATGGCATCTGCAAAGATATACCAGTCATGGGCGTGTTTCGTTCTCTGGAAAAATTTATAAATAAACGGTGCCGCCATGCAGATGACAAAAGTGGCAACGACATACGCTTCGTGATCAATCCAGTAAAACGGCCGGCGGTCAATCAAAATATCACGGAGCATCCCTCCGCCGAATGCCGTCGAAAAAGCGACGATAAAAACGCCGACCGGATCAATTCTTCTTTTGATGCCTTCGAACACACCGGAAAGTGCGAAAGCGACAATGCCGACAAAGTCAAATACGGGAATGAGCGCGTTGAGCGCTCTGACGTCCATTTCCATGTTAGGAATCTTCTAAAAAATTATTTTGCGACATTAGATTAAAAAAAAGATCTCTGCACTCGGTAAAAACCATTAAAAATCAATAAGTGACAAGCAAATGTTACAGCTAAATTGTTAGCCTGCTTAACAACGCGAATTTGACCGTTAAAAATAAAATTAATCGTGTAATCCTAGAACTTGAGGATAAAAAAATAAGGCCCCGGAGGACCTCATTTTTGCTGAATTTTTAGTCGTTGTTTTGAATGCGGCCTTGATATCTTCCGCTTTTATCGTACATTCTTCCGTTTTCGGAGATCCGACCCTGATATTGACCTTGTTTGTTGTAACCGCGGCCGTCTTCTGTCATTCGACCTTGGTATCTTCCGCTTTTGTCGTAGTACCGACCATCGGAGCTTTGCCTTCCCTGATAACGACCGCTGTTGTCATAAAAGCGTCCGTCTTCTGAAACTCGGCCTTGGTATCTTCCGTTTTTATCGTACATTCTTCCGGAGTCGTTCATTCGCCCCTTGTATCTTCCGCTGTCGTCGTAATATCTTTCAGCGGCAATAGCATACGTGCCGAGAACAAACATGGAAAAAAGCGAAATTATGAAAAGAAGCGTCCATCGTTTGATGGCTTCTCTTCGATACAAATAAGCTTTAGTATCCATTTCTCTCCTCCAAAAAGAGGGTAATGCCCCTCATTTACTTTGTTTTATGGGATATTTTGTTTTTAATTTTACCGATCGAATTTGCCTCGATCTCTTTCCATAATAATAAAAATTAAGTCCTAGAAGAGAGCCCTTCGTATCCGACATGTAAGAAACGTTACTGTTTGTTTTCTACATAGAAACCCGCTCCTTGGTTTGAGATAAGAGACCTGAGTAGAAAATCTCTATCAAAAATAAAGAAAATTTTATTTTGTCAGCAAAATTTTTGGAACCGGTCTTGAAAGACGAGAGATTTCTCCGATTAGAATAGTTACAAATCAAAATCAAGGAGAAGTTTTCATGTCCATCATTATCAAACCATCCCAACTGGAAGAAAGTGCTAAATTCGGTGCTCAGTTTCGTCATTGCATTCACGAAGAGCCGGAAATCGGTCTTTATCTTCCGAAAACTCAGGAAAAAATTGTAGAAGCCCTAAAGTCTTTCGGGATTAAAGAAATTTCAACTTTTGTCGGCGGCGCAAACGTCACGGGAGTCGTTGCCGTTATTGAAGGTAGCCGTCCGGGGAAAACGATCGGACTTCGTGCCGATTCCGATGCACTTCCCTTGGAAGAAAAAACCGGTGTCGAATGGAGCAGTAAAGTTCCGATGACGATGCATGCCTGCGGACATGACGGTCATGTTGGCACCCTGCTCGCAGCGGTTCACTATATTAATCAGCACAGAGATTTCGCCGGAAGATTAGTCGCCATTTTTCAACCGGGAGAAGAAGGTTTCGCCGGCGGCCGCTACATGATTGAAGACGGTTTAGTCCAGAAATTCGGAATTGACGAATTTTATGCCCTTCACGCTGAACCGATGCTTCCGGTTGGCTGCGTCGGATTTATTCCGGGTTTTGCGACGGCAAATGCGGATATTTTCAAAATTACATTTACCGGTGTCGGCGGTCATGGATCTCGCCCTCATTTAACAAAAGATCCTTTAGTTGCTGCATGTGAATGCGTCCTTTCTCTCCAGACCATCGTCTCCCGTAGTGTGGATCCGAATCAGACCGCGGTTGTTTCTGCCGGATGCATCAGCTGCGGAAATGAAAAAGGATCCAGCGTTGTGCAAAAGACAGCAACGATTGTCGGAACGACTCGCTCTTTTGAAAAGGAAGTTCAAGATATCATCATTCAAAGAATGCAGCAGATCGTTGACGGTACTGCACTTTCAAATGACATGCAGGGTAAATTGGAATACACCAAACTTTATCCCGCAATGTTCAACTCTCCCGAACATGTCGAAAAAGCAAAAGCACTTCTCGGAGAAGCGCTGGGTCAGGACAAAGTCAAACTGATGATTCGCCGTGCCGGCGGTGAAGATTTTTCATTTATGCTTCAGGCAAAACCGGGATGTTTGTTCAGACTCGGCGTTCAGGACGAAACACACAACGCTTCCGTTCATAATCCTGAATTCGATTTCAATGACAAAGCGATTGCGACCGGAGCAGCTTGTCTTCTTACAATCGCGCTGAATAGAGCCGCTTCGTAGGCGAGCAGCTGACCGTCATACGGCGGTCACAAAACAAAACTAAAATCGAAATTAACAAAATAACCCTCGGGGGATGTTATGAAAGTTCTTTTACCGATTGACGGTAGTATTTACAGCGACAGAGCAATTGAATATATCTGTGAACACTCTTCGCTCAGAGCGAAAACCGATACTGTCTATCTGTTGAACGTTCAAAAAAAACTTCCCTCCGAACTTGCTTCCAAGTTACCCAATCCCGAAGAAATCTTGGATGAAGCCGCAAAGAAAATTTTGAAGCCGGCTAAAAAAGCCTTGGAAGCCGCGGGTTATAAAGTCAAAATGAAAGTCGCCTACGGAAAGGCGACAAACCGAATTGTCGAATATGCTCAGGAAATTCCGGCGACGCTGATCGTTATGGGTTCCCACGGCCATACTCCGGTAAAAGGAATTTTGCTCGGCTCAAAAACTTCTTCGGTTTTGGCGAGAACCTCGATTCCGCTTCTGGTCATCCGCCACAAGTTCTATCAGAAACCCGGTCGTACCGAAGTCGGCGTCTGCTTGGACGGTTCCGAATACTCTCCCGCTGTTCTGACTTTTATTAAACGCCGTCTTCCTTTGTTTGCCAAAGACGCCCGCTTCCATTTAATTAATGTGGCGTCTCCTCAGAACGGATTATTAATTCCGGAAGTCAGCGCCTTCGGAGCCCCTGCTCTTTCTTCCGAAGAATTTGAAAAAGAACAAAGAGACCCTTTCTTCAAAATCGCAAGACCTTTTGAAAAGTACATGCAAGAAAAGGGTCATGAAGTAGTTGAAGCCCTGCTTACCGGAGATCCGGCTGCACAAATTTCTATGTATGCTCAGGAACATAACCTAAGCTTAATGGTGATGGGTACACATGGCGGAAGTTCTTTAAGAATCATGATGTTAGGATCCGTGACGATGTCGGTAGCCTCGCAGACCAAGCTGCCGATGCTGCTGGTGCATCACGATGATCCGACGCTTCTTCGAGATCTGTCCAAAGAAGAATAATTAATTGAAAAAGCCGCGCGATGCGCGGCTTAAATTTTTAGAGATTCAGCAGTCTTTCCGGAGCGTTGTAGATATTTGCTCGATTGTCTCGGCAGAATGCGCACAACGTCAGATCGCATTCTTTAGCTAAACGGAGTGCTCGATTCGTCGGTGCGGAAATCGCAAAAAGAATTTCGATTCCGATCACTGCCGCTTTTTGCACCATTTCGTAGGAAGCTCGGGAACTCAGAAAAACCACTGTCGGTCCCCATTTTTTCATCGCCCTCATTCCGATAAGTTTGTCCAGAGCAACGTGACGACCCACATCTTCGGTTCCGCCTAAAAAACCACCGTCCGGAGTGAAAGCCAGCATCGCATGAGTGCTTCCGGTAACCTGCCCGACTTTTTGTACTTGCTCGAAGTACTTCATCGCAGGTTGGTAGAAGTTCATGTCAAACTGATAGGTATGTTTCAGTGGTTCAGGTTTTAACTCAACATCCTTCAGACTTTCTACTCCGCAGATTCCGCAGCCTGTGCGGCCGACCATGGAACGTCTGTGCTCTTTGAGTTTGAAGAAGCAGCGCGGAGAAATTTCCATTTCGACAACTAAACCGTTGCCGCACCCTTCTTTGACCTGGATGTCATAAATGTGAGAAATGTCGGGAATAATTCTTTCCGACAAGGAAAAGCCGACGGCAAATTCTTCCAGCAAATCGGGAGAAGCCATCATGACGACATGAGAGATGCCGTTATAAGTAATGGAAATCGGAACTTCGTCGGCGACCGCATCATCGACGGTTTCGCCGGAAGGCCAGCGATAAACTTTTTGCCTCGTATAAGTCGGAGGCAAAACAACGGGCAGATCTTCTTCTGTTGCCATAACTTCAAAATTCAGACGGCAGCCGTTTCTTCTTTGATCGCAAGAGCGTCGACTGCGCCTTGAATATTTTTAACCACGAAAACGATGACACCCAACAGCCGCCAGTTGCTGTCAGGGCTGACGAATAGATTCGATTCACCCTGTGGAACTTCGGATGCGGGTAAAAATTTTCTGATGGAATAACCGTCAGTCGTATGTACGACGACCATTGAACCGTTTTGCGGATCTGCAGAACGATCCACGATCAAAAGATCGCCGTAGTCGATACCGGAATTTTTCATTGTATCGTCCTCTGCAATGCAAAAGACAGTTTCTTCAGGATTTCGAACTAAACAGGCGGAAAGGGGATCTTCTTCCGTAGAATTGAAATAAGAACCAATAGAGGTCAGAGAAGCAAGAGATTGGGGTTTTTCTTCCGGAAGCAAATCGTCCTTGCTTTTGATGATCTGTTCCCTAACCCAGGAAGAACCTCCGAGCTTATGCAATTTTTCTATCAGAGCTGCGGTCAAAACGATCGTGGTAACTTTGGAAGTGCCCGCGTAAGGGCCGGGCTTCCTGCCCGAACCAGCTCGTCTGCCGCCCCAACCCTGTTTTTTTGTTACTGTGGTAGGAGATTCTTTCATAATGTAGTGTCCTGTTTTCAAATCAGGCAATCTACATATTAGACAATTATTCGAACAAATGCTAATTTATTTTGTAAAACTAGCTAGTTTTGGTTCGGTAGCTTACTAAATTTTGGTATACCTTTACCAATAAACGAGTGTCTATCATTGCTCCGTGCAGTCTTCTCTCCGAGCGATCGATAGCAAACCTGTCCAACAAGGCGTCCAAAGAATTCTTTTGTCCCGGAAATGTGCTTCTGGCAAGTTGCAGTGTGCAGTTCAGTCGGCAATCCACTTTTTCTAATGTCGGCAAACGATTGCGTGCAAATTCGGCATTAAGCATTCCGGCATCAAACGACATGTTATGCGCCCAGAGTTCACTCCCTTCTAAAAAGAGAAGAAGGTCTCTTCCGATATCGGAAAAAATCGGTTTGTCATCCAAAAACTCATTGTTTAATCCATGAATGCGAGTGACAAACCATGGCACTTTTCTCTGAGGGTTAATAAATGCATGAAAGCTATCAATCTCGTTGAAAGCTTCATCCACTTCAATCGCGCAGACTTCCACGATTCGGTCCGTAGTGCGGCTCATACCTGTGGTTTCGGTATCCAGGAAAATTCTTCGTTTGCGGTTGGCTCTTCCGGTGTTTTCAAAATCCATGCGGAATTGGCCTTCTTTATATTGATCCATACGTATTTCTTTGGTTCTTATTATTTTGTGAGTTCTTCAATTAATCCGCAGCGGCCGTGATCATGGTCTTCGCCATGGCAGCGGCTATGGAGGCTGTTTAGCTGATCGCGAAGATGATTCAAATCCTCAATCTTTTGATCGATCGCTTTCAGATGTTCCTCCACGATGGTGTGTGCCCGAATGAGCTCACCCTTCTCGCTGTTTTCAACCACATCTGCCAGCGTCTTAATCTCATTTAAAGAGAGATCCAAAGATCGGCAGTGTCGAATAAAGAGCAAACGGGAAAGATGGGCAGGACCGTAAACACGATAATTCGACTCCGTTCTGGGAGGACGGGGAATGAGATCGTGATTCTCGTAGAAACGAATAGATTCCACAGTGCAGCCTGCTTTCTTTGCTAATTCACTTATCCGCATAAACACCTATAAAAAATCGCTTGACCTTGAAGTTACTTCAGGGTTTTTAATGTCGGTATATTAACAAAACGAGTATGAAAAATCATGTCGTTAACAAACTCTGACAACAAAACAGCTTCCCCTTCCGAAGAAGGCAAGAAAGCCGTTTCTCAAGTGAGCGAAACATCGATTCCTCACGAACATGAACACGGATGCTGCTGTCATCAACACGAGCATAACGATGCAAAAAAGTCCTGCGGTTGTGCTCATTACGAAGAAGACCATTGCGGCTGCGAGCATGAGGATCTTGAAGAAGATCATCAGTGCTGCTGCGGCCATGACCATGACGAAAAGCATGAAAAGTGCTGTCATGGCCACGGGGGGAAAGGCCATGACCACTGCTGTGAACATGGTCACACTCATGAAGAAGGACATCATCATGACCATGATCACTGCTGCTGCGGTCATGATCATGAACATGTCGAAAACAGCATGGACACCGATTGGGATGTTTCCGGCGTTGATCCTTCTCAATACCGTCTGCTCTTCTCTACCCTCGGTGCGATTGCAGGTGTTAAGGACGTCGGTTTAAATCCGGACGGCTTGAAGATTATTCATACACCGGAGGCTCTTCCGGCGATCAAGCAGGCTTTTGACGCGAATAATCTGAAACTTAAGATGCGCACCAACGAAGGCAAAGAGACGACTCAGATTCGAATCCAACAGATGGACTGCCCGACTGAGGAAGGTCTGATTCGCAAAAAACTTAACGGCATGAAAGGCGTGAGCGGCCTGCAGTTCAATTTAATGAATCGTGTTCTTACGGTTTCTTACCCGAAAGGAATGCTTCCGGAGATTGTTGCTGCAATCAAATCTCTCGATTACACCCCGGAAGTTCTTGAGGCCCATGAAAAGCTGAAACTCTCCGAATTCAAACCGACCAAGATTGCCTGGTGGAAATACATTCTCGGTATTGTGATTGCAGCGGGCTCCGAAGCCTGTGAGTACTTCAGCATGCCCGAATGGCTTTCCATTGCGCTTGCAGTCGCTGCCATTGCGTTAGTCGGCTTGGGAACTTACAAGAAAGGATTCATCGCGGTCCGCAACCTGAATTTCAACATGAATGCCTTGATGGCAGTTGCGGTCACAGGCGCGGTTTTGATCGGGTCTTGGCCTGAAGCTGCAATGGTCATGGTTCTGTTTGAACTCTCGGAAGCGATTGAACAGCTTTCTTTGGACCGCGCTCGCGGCGCAATTCGCAGCCTTCTCTCTCTGGCCCCTCAAACAGCTCGAGTAGAGAGAGACGGAACGTTTATTGAAGTTCCTGCCAAAGACATCAAAATCGGAGAGGTCGTTCGTGTGGTTCCTGGAGAACGTCTGCCCGTGGACGGTGTCGTGCTTTCCGGTCAGACTTCGATTGACCAGTCTCCGATTACCGGCGAGTCGATGCCGGTCGAGAAGAAGCCGGAAGACCTGGTCTTTGCAGGCACTATTAATAAGAACGGCACGATTACCTATCGCGCAGAATCCGACGTTGATAATTCGATGCCTGCTCGAATCATTTCCGCCATTGAATCGGCGCAAAGCTCTCGCGCTCCGACTCAGCGTTTTGTGGACAGCTTCGCTAAGGTCTATACGCCGACAGTATTTCTTATTGCCATTCTGACTGCGGTGATTCCTCCTCTGTTCATGGGCGGAGAGTGGCTGGACTGGCTGTATAAAGGCCTGACACTCTTGGTTATTGCCTGCCCTTGCGCTCTCGTGATTTCTACTCCGGTAACGATTGTTTCCGGTTTGGCTACCGCTGCTCGCCGCGGAATTTTGATTAAGGGCGGTGTCTATCTTGAAAAAGGCAGAAACTTACAGAGCATCGCTTTTGATAAAACCGGTACTTTGACGAAAGGCAAACCCGCTGTCATTACCTTCGAGAATGCCGGTGCCGGTCTGACCGATGAGGAAATCCTTGATCTTGCAACGGCTTTGGCTATTCGCAATGACCATCCGGTTAGTAAAGCCGTCTCTGAGTATTCCGCTCAGCAGAAACCGACTGCACAAAAAGAAGTCCATGGCTTCTATGCTGCTCCGGGTCAAGGCGTCATCGGTGAAATCGACGGGACCGAATACTACCTCGGCAACATCAAAGGCCTCGATAAGTTCTACTTGAACGGGCCTGCGGTTCGCGCCAAAGTGTCCGAACTGGCGGATCATGGTTACACGCCATTGATATTTGCTTCTTCTAAGAAAGTACTGGCTTATTTCGGTGTTGCCGACAGCATCAAGGAAAATGCACCTGAAGTTATCGGTCAGTTAAAGAGTCTGGGCGTTAAGACTATTATGCTCACCGGCGATAATGAAAAGGCTGCCCGCCAAATCGCCGATAAAGTCGGCGTGGATAGAGCGAAAGGAAATCTTCTTCCGGAAGATAAACAATCTTTGGTCGACAGCATTGCTAAGCGCGAAGTCATCGGTATGGTCGGTGACGGCATTAATGATGCCCCTGCTCTCGCTCGTGCCGATATCGGATTTGCCATGGGTGCTGCCGGAACGGATACCGCGATTGAAACTGCTGACGTTGCCCTGATGGATGACGATCTTCGCAAGCTTCCTGAATTCATAAGGCTCTCAAAGAAGACGTTCCAGCTGCTGGTTGAAAACATTGGGATTGCTCTTTCGATCAAGCTTATCTTCTTTGTTCTGACGCTTGCCGGCATCGGAACGATGTGGATGGCGGTATTTGCGGATACCGGTACCTGCCTCATTGTTGTGGCGAACGGGTTAAGAATGCTTCGCTGGAGAGGGTAAGCCAACAAGCCAAATTCAATAACAACAGCCCTCTTTCTGAAATATTGCCGTATTAAGAGCATCTAGCAGAGGCCGGTCTCTAACCAAAGTCGGCCTCTTTCTATGTATCGGTTTCTTCTTCGTCGTCTTCGTAATCTTGTTTCTTTTCCGACTCTGCGTCAGGAACAGGAACACCGAGGCTAATGGGTAATGAAGACTTTACTCGTCTATGCCAAGAATTACGGCAAGTTTCCCAAGAACTTCATCAATAATGTATTGAGGAGCTGTTTCAATGAATCTTGCGTTGCGCTCCACAGGATCGACAGCTTTTATTTGATCGCTGATGACGACGCCTTGTGTCTTAAGGCCGGTTCCGATCAAAGAAACTGTAAAACCCAAAGTGCGGTTCAAGTTTGCACCTTGAGAAATCGGGACACAAATGAAATGCCCAACCACCCGGTTCACTTCTTTAGGAGAAAGAACCAAGGCCGGGCGCGTCCCCTTCTGTTCGGTACCGACAGAAGGCTCGAAGTCAATCCAGACAATATCGCCTCGATCAAAAGTCCTCATAGTAACTCACCCCCGGCGGGCTTTGCGTGGAGCCAACTTCTGTCTTTATCCAGCTCTGCTTGAATGAGCTTCTGCTCTTCAAGCAGTTGGTTCAGATCATATTTCGGAAGTGTTCTGCGCCTCTTTTGTCTGGACTCAATAATCAGCTTGCCGTCGTCAAATGTGTATTCAACAGTATCGCCTTCTTTTGCATTCAAAAGCTCAAGCAAAGTTTTAGGAATCGTGGCAACAACCGAGCCCCCGACTCTTCGTAATGTCAGAGAAGCCATATCTTTCTCCTAAAGATAATTTTTAGATAACAAATATTATACAGATAGGAAACAATATATTTTTCGAGAAAAAGAAACCTGCGCACCAAGCAGAAGCCGCTTCTTCAGCGGCAAAAGAAACTGTGAACAAACCGACTTATCTCATTGGCACTCAATTACCAATCCGTGGAAATTTGAAGTCGGTGTCAAAGGTTATGCCGGTAAAAGATGCAGCGTAGCTGGTGAAGCAAGTTTCTAACTCGACTTGAAAACCCCAATTCCGTTGTAACGGTACGGACGTAAATTTCGAGTCATTGTCAGGTCTTTTTCCATCTAAATTGGAAGGCGGCTGTTTTTTCATCCGGATTAAAGGAAAAATCAAAGCTAATCCTAGAAACGCTTTCGAGGTGATTCCGACGGAAGATTCTTTTTTGAAGGTGATTCAAGCAGTTAGTAAGCAAAGCGATCTGAATGGGTTATTAGTTGTGATCCGTTGAAACACTTAAGTACAAGTACCAATGATTTGCGTCTAAAATGAAACCATCCGTCAACAGGGGTTTTATCTGCTTTTGCAAGGTATCCTGTTGATTTCATTTATTTTCTCTAGAAGAATCTATGAGAATCGTTAAGCTCAGCGCGGCTATTCTTGCTGCACTATTCCTCTCCGCCACAGCGACGGCCGCGACCATTACTCAGGAAGGCTCGGGTATCGCTAAAGACGGTGAAATCAAAGTCAAAGTTGTTTTTGAAGACGGCAAAATCAAGAATGTTGACATCCTTAAACAACAGGAAAATCCGGTTTTGTCTCAGAAAGGATTTACCGACCTTAAAGACGAAATTGTTAAGACCGATTCTACTTACCTTGATGTCATTGCCGGTGCGACCTACTCTTCTCTCGGTTTGCTTGCTGCCGTTAAAGACGCTGCACAAAAAGCCGGAATCACCTTGAAGAAAGTTGGGAAAAAATCGGTTAAAGCACAATTCGCAATTCCTGCCGAAGGTAATTATGACGTCGTCGTGGTCGGTGCCGGCGGTGCAGGCTTTGCCGCCGCTTTAACCGCTAAAGCCCTGGGCGTTTCCGTTATATTGCTGGAAAAGATGCCTCAAGTCGGCGGCAATTCTTTGATTTCCGGCGCGGAAATGAATGTGACGCAAAGCTGGATTCAGAAAGAACTCGGCATTAAAGATTCTCCTGAGCTGCATGCACAAGATACGCTCAAGGGCGGCGACTACAAGGGCGACCCTGCTGTTGTCGAAACCATGACGCACGGTACGTTGCCCGCGGCCGAATGGCTGAAAAATACCGTCGGTATCAAATATGAACCGCATAACCTCTTCCAGTTCGGCGGAAACTCTGTTAAACGCGCTCTGATTCCTGTTGGTCAGACCGGTACCGAATACATCACAAAACTTTCTGCTTTAGCTCAGAAAGAAAAGATTCCCGTCGTCACCGGTATGAAGGCTGTTGCTCTGGTCAAGAATAAGGATGGCCGCGTCGTCGGTGTGAGCTGTGAATCCAACGGCAAGAAGTATGACTTCTACGCTAAGGGCGGCATTATTTTGGCAACCGGCGGTTTTTGGTGCCAACGCGGCCATGGTTAAGAAATACAACCCGAGCTTAGACGAACGCTTCAAGACTACAGACGCTCCGGGAACTACCGGTGAAGCGCTCTACATGGCCCAGAAAGCCGGCGCTGAATTGGTCAACATGCAGTCCATCCAGACCTATCCGATCTGCGATCCGATTTCCGGCGTGGTTGAGCTGATTGCCGACGCAAGATTTGACGGCGCTATTCTCATTAACCAAGAAGGCAAACGCTTTGTTGAAGAACTTCAGCGCCGCGACGTGATTTCTCACGCTATTCTGAATCAGCCGGGTTCTTACTGCTATGTCTTGTGGAATGACAATATTGGCAAGATCTCCAATACCGTTAAGGCTCATCCGGAAGAATACGAAACCTTTACAAAACAGGGTGTTATGCACACTGCTGACAACCTGAAAGAAGTGGCTGATTTCTTCAAGATTCCGTATGACAATCTGAAAGCTACTGTTGATCGCGTCAGCCAGATGGCTAAAGACGGCGGCAAGGACTTAGACTTCCACAACCGCGGCGGTCTGAAAGATTTGTCGACCGGCAAGTACTACATCATCAAGGCTGTTCCTTCGATTCACCACACGATGGGCGGCGTCCGCATCAATCCGAAAGCTGAAGCACTCGATAAGAACGGTAAACCCGTTCCCGGTCTTTATGCTGCTGGTGAAGTGACGGGCTGCACTCATGGTACAAACCGTTTAGGCGGAAATGCCTATACCGACATTATGGTCTTCGGCCGTATTGCCGGTCAGCAGGCTGCTCAAGCTGCTCAGGCTGCCAAGTAAAAAACTTGAGGCCGGCATTTCTGCCGGCCCCGGTTATTACAAGTGATCTTCAGGTCGCTTTTTTATTGAATTTCGCCGAGTCGAGCCATTCTGATCTGGTTGCGAATCCAGGAAGAACCGCCCAAGACTTTAAGCTTTTCTTTATCTTCTTCCGTCAGCATGATCGTTGTGCGAATCAGAGGTTTATCGTCTAAGCTCGGACGGCCTCTTTTAGCCAAGGCCCACTGAAGATCCAATGTGCTTTCCAAGTCCCCTTTATTCTCATTTTCCTTGTTGAGGAAAGAAGCAAGCTTGAGAATGTCGGGCTGCAGAGAAGCCAAGGCGTCTTTGAAGTTTTCTCTTTCTTTTGTTGTGAAGGATTCGCAGTCGATCGGAAAAACCTCCTTTTCTGTCACTTTAGCAGAGCCGAAGCAGCCGGCTTTGCTGAAAAAGTAGGCGTAGTAAGCGCGGTCATCTCCGATGAAATCGCTGTCATTGCGGCGAAGTTCGACACGGACATCAACACTGTTTTTCTTTAATGTAATCGTCATTTTCTTTCTCCTGACAATTAATTGAATTTCGATATGCGTATAATAATATTGTCCATATAAAAAAAATAAAATAGATATGTACTTAATAAATGAAACTAAATGTAAATTTAACCTAATTTTTTCTTTGAGAAATGAAATACGGACATCGGGCGTCAGGAGTGTCAAGCGCTTAGGAAAACTTTCAAACTCAATAGACCTTGTTTTGCAAGGATTTTTTCATCGGCTCTACTAAAATTACGCCTTCGAGTGAGGATTGAAGAGATGAATGGTCAGTTATTAGCAGCAGCTCCGATGGAAGGTTTAACGACGGCCGTGTTTCGTCGTTTGCACCATCAGTATTTCGGCGGGACTGACCTTTATTACATTCCCTTCATTACCCCGACCGTTGAGCCCAAATTCACGGATCGACACCTCAAGGAACTTTCACCTGAAGTAAATGCCGGTATTCCGGTTGTTCCTCAGCTCTTGAGCAACCGTTCTGCCGATTTTATTTGGGCCGCTAAAGCTCTCCAGGATTTAGGCTACAAAGAAGTCAACCTTAATCTTGGCTGTCCTTCCGGCACCGTTGTGGCCAAAGGGAAAGGTTCCGGCTTTTTAAGAAATCTTTACGCCTTGGAACGTTTCCTAGATGAAATTTTCAGTGCCGGGATCACCGTACCGATTTCTATCAAGACGAGGCTCGGTTGGGCGAACACGGAAGAGTTCGGAGACATCCTGAACTTATATAAGAAGTATCCGCTTTCTCTTCTGATTGTTCACATGCGCTTGAAGACAGATCAATACAAAGGAGAAGTCAGAAAAGAGGCGCTGCTGGAACATCTCGACGAAATCCCCTTCCCGCTGGGCGTAAACGGCGACATGATCACAACGGCCGACATGGCGGATTTCTCTAAGACCTTCCGCGAGCCGAAAATGCTCATGGTCGGTCGTGCACTGATGGCCGATCCGGCTCTCTTCCGTAAATATAAAGGCGGTCCGGCAGCCAGCCTTGAAGAGATTAAAAATTTCACCATAGCCCTTTTTGATGCTTACACGGAAGCTTTTCAGAACCGTCGAAATGCCATGATGCGCATGAAAGAATTTTGGTTTTTCCAGGCCAATCTCTTTGAAGAAAATCCCAAAGCTTTTAAAAATATTTTTAAAAGTAAGACGGAAGAAGACTTTTTAGCCGCCATTGAAGAAATTGAAGCGGGTCGTCTTTTGACGTACGCCCGCTTCGGCTGGAAAAAGCCGTTGTAACCGGCTCTAAGAACTTAGTAAGCCGGTCGCATCGAAGATTTCTGACGAATATAGAACGCCATCAGATTCAAAGCGAATACGGTCATGAGAAGAACCAAAGCCGTTGCACACTGAATCGGTACCGCTTTATCCGGATTCATGCCTGTCGTTGCTAACACGTAGATATGGTATGGCAGTGACATGACGGCGGCGAACGGAGAATTCGGCAAATTAGTCGTCGAGACGACGGCTGCTGTAAACATGATGGCGCTCGTTTCTCCGGCTGCTCTGGCCAATCCCAAGATGGCGCCGGTCAAAATTCCCGGAAGCGCAGCCGGAAGTACCGTCCGTAAAACGGTCTGGGTTTTGCTCGCTCCTAAGGCAAGGGAGGATTCTCTCCAGCTGTTCGGTATTTGAGAAAGTGTTTCACGAACGGTATTGATAACGATCGGAAGCGTAAGAACAGCCAACGTCAATATTCCGGCAATGGCGCTGACTCCTAAGCCGCAGACGGTGACAAAGAAGGCTAAGCCGAATAATCCGAAGACAATGGAAGGGACACCGGCAAGATTAGCAACGGCCAAAGTGATAAGTTTTTTAAGCGGACCTTCTTTTGCATATTCATTGAGCCAGACAGCGCAAGCGATTCCCAGGGGCAGCGCAACGGCCATGGCACCGACGGACAGAATCGCAGTGCCGATGATGCAAGGCAGGATGCCGCCCTCTTCCATCATTTTTTCAGGAAACGTTGACAGGAAAGAGGAAGAAAGTGTTCCGGCTCCATGATAAGCAATGTAGCCGAGTGAAGAAAGAAATAATGCGACCACAATCCAGGCGCCGGACTTAATCATAAAAAGACCCGCATACTCTTTGTATGTTCTGCAGTTTCTTAGAGTTATTGGTAGATTCATTGAAGTTCCCGAATTAGCTAGAGGCTTTCAGTTTGTATTTTTGCGAAACCAAGAAGGCAGCCAGATTGCAGAGGAAGGTAAAGAAAAACAATACGATGCCAATGGCGAACAAGGCGTGGTAATGGCTGCTTCCGAACGGAGATTCGGCCATTTCAGCAACGATAGAGGCCGGCATGGGTCGGACCGGATCAAAAAGGCTTTCCGGGATGAGTGCAGCACCGCCTGCTACCATCAGCACGACCATGGTCTCTCCGATGACGCGGCTTAACCCCAGCATCACTCCGGTTGCAATTCCGGAAAAAGCGGCAGGAACTGTGACGGTGGTCAGAGTTTCCCAGAGGGTAGCACCCAGAGCCAGAGAAGATTCTTTAAGACTTCTCGGAACTGAGCGAAGAGCGTCTTCAGAAATGGTGCAGATCGTCGGAACCGCCATGAGAGCCAGCAGGATGGCCGCGTTCAATACATTCAGTCCCGTAGGGGCTCCGAAGTAATCCTGAAGAAAAGGTGCAAGCACAGTCATCCCGACAAAGCCGATAACTACGGAAGGCATGGCTGCCAACAGTTCAATAAAAGGTTTAAAGATTGAACGCAGCCGAGACGAGGCAATTTCAGACAAGTAAATGGCGCATAGGATTCCCAGAGGAATGGCCAACACGGCAGCAAGCAGCGTTACCGAAACCGATCCGATGATTAAAGGAAATATAC
This sequence comes from Parasutterella sp., assembly GCF_057870745.1. NCBI lineage: Bacteria > Pseudomonadati > Pseudomonadota > Betaproteobacteria > Burkholderiales > Sutterellaceae > Parasutterella > Parasutterella sp. The sequence continues at coordinate 31,714 of NZ_DBMALT010000025.1, forward strand.
CGAATGACGGAGGATCTTCCGTCGGATACCAGTCGTGACCGGTTAGAAAATGTTTGAGCGATATCGTATCGAGGACGGGCATGCCCTCTTTAAATAAGAACCAGACGATTCCGGCGAGGCCGGCAAGTGTTAGGAGAGCTAAGAAAAGAAGAGATTTTTCAAAAATGAAATCCTTGATGGTTCGCTTCACTAGAAGACTCCGAGATTTCAATCGCTTATGCGGCTCCGGCTATTCAATGCCGGTCACAGCAAAAAGGATGGAAATGGTTGGAAAGCTTACTTCGATCTTCAAGCTTTCTGTCGGAATAGATAAGAAATTATTGTTTTGCGGGCGGAACGAAACCGGCTTCTTTGATGAGACCTCGGCCTTCTTCAGATAAACAGAAGTCGGTTACTTTTTTAACAGCGCCTTGGGGCTGTCGGTTCGTATAGAGATATAGCTCTCGTGAGAGCGGCCATTTGCCTTCTTTAGCAGTCAAAGGCGTTGCTTTAATTCTGTTGATTTCTACAGCCTTGATGATCGGAGCCACGTAACCGAGGCCGACATATCCGATGGCATTTGGGTTCTTAGAGACGGTTTGAACAACCGTTCCGTTGGAATTCTGAAGAAGCGCTCTCGGACTAATGCGCTGATTCTTCATGACAAGCGACTCCCAAGATTCAAAGGTCCCGGAGGAAGAATCTCTGGAAACAAGAACAATCGGAGCATCGGGACCGCCTACCTCTTTCCAGTTTTTGATTTCGCCTTTATAAATTTTTCTGAGATCATCCAATGAAAGACCATTCAAAGTATTTTTAGGATTCACGATTGGTACGATCGCATCAACGGCGACTGGGATTTCGAAAGGTTTAACGCCCTTTTCTTCAGCTGCCTTAACCTCCTTGTCTTTGATTTTTCTCGAGCTCATGGCAATTTGTGTGAGTTTCTCGTTCAGGGCTTTAATGCCGCTGCCGGAACCGCCTCCGGAAAGTTCGATGACAACAGAAGGATCTTTTTGCATGAGATGCTCAGAGATTTTTTGCATGACCGGCAAAACGGTTGTTGAACCGGAAACCGTCACATTTTCTTTCGCCACGGAAGAAGCGGAAACAGCCATGGCAGATAAAGCAAGTAAGGAAATTAAATAATTTTTTCTCATAAATTCTCCTATGTTTTATTAACAAGTTTTGCGTTCCAAGAAAGAGTTTTTTTCTCAAGGAACACAGCGAATGCTAGTAGTAAAAAATGACAAGAAAATTACATTTTCGTGAAAGTTTTATGACAATAAATCAATGAGTAAGTTGTCATCAAATTGACATATTCCTGACATTCAACTGTCATAAAGGCCAAATACAATTTTCGCGAATTTGAAAATGAATCAGGAATGTTGAAAAAGTAAATATGCAAGTAAATAATGAATTTACAAAATTGATCGCTTCTAATTTGAATTTCTTTTACGGTTCAAAACAAGTATTAAAAAATATTTCTCTCTCTTTCAACAAAAAAGAAATCACGGCCTTAATCGGACCCTCAGGCTGTGGGAAAAGTACTTTTCTGAGAACATTGAATCGTATGAACGATTTAATTGAAGGTGCGCGTCTTGAAGGCTCCATCAAATTCGGAGATGAAGAAATCAACCATCAGCACTGTGATGTCGTTGAGTTAAGGCGCAGGATCGGCATGGTTTTCCAGAGGCCGACGCCTTTTGCCAAAAGTATTTTTGAAAATGTCGTCTATGGTCTGAAAGTATCCGGCGTTAGAAACAAATCGCTTTTAATGGATAAGGCTGAAGAAAGTCTTCGAAGAGCGGCTTTATGGGACGAAGTCAAGGATCGCCTCAAGGACTCTGCCCTTTCCCTTTCCGGCGGTCAGCAGCAACGATTGTGTATTGCAAGGGCTTTGGCAGTAGAGCCGGAAGTGCTGCTTATGGATGAACCTGCCAGCGCATTGGATCCGATTGCAACCGAAAAACTTGAACAAGGCATGGAAGAGCTCAAGAAGGATCTTTGTATCATCATCGTCACACATAACATGCAGCAAGCCATGCGAATCTCAGACAACACGGCATTCTTCTACATGGGCGAGTTGGTTGAGCGCGGTCCGACGAAAAAGATCTTTTCGAATGCCACTGAAGAAAAAACTCGTCAGTACGTGAGCGGAAGCTTCGGCTAACGACAATTAAGAAAAAACCGCGGACGTCAGCCGCGGTTGAGTCGTAATTTAGAAATTAGATTTCTTTCAAGGCCTTCTGGACAAACTCGTCGAAGGCTTCAACTTTTTTCGGTTCAACCAATGTATCCAGGATTTCGCCCTTGCGAATCAAAAGCAAGGTCGGGATATGGCGGACGCGGAACTTAGTGTTGAGCCCTGCTTCAGTATCGAAATCGCAATGAGCAAACTGAATTTTGTCATGGTACTTCTGTGCATATTCCATGAACATCGGTTCGATTCGTTTACAGTCAATGCACCAAGGAGCGCCGATTGCTAAGAGAACCGGTTTGTCGCATTTCACGACAGTATCTTCGTAATTTGCTTCTGTGACATGGAGAACGATTTCATCAGCCATTGCGTTACCTCTTCGATCTAGAAAATAGTGAGTAAAAATTTAATTAACAGCGTATTGGAGATCGCCAAGAGAATCAAGCCCACGACACAGACGACCAGGAAGCCGTCGGTGTTAGGGCCGTACTTTTCACAAAGGCTCTGCATGTTGCTGAGTCCGTTGGCGGCCATCCCCATAGAGAAAGCCAATCCTCCGACAGCAATGAGCATCCCTCGGAAGTCTTTCCCCAAAAGATTGAAATAGATAAAACGAGCAAATAAAAAATTAACGATGAGCTCGAGGAAAAATACAGCGATGATCGGTGCCGAAAGATCAAAAATTAAGTCCAACTGCAGCGCGCATGTCGAAACCAAAATGAAAAGAATCAAAAAAATCTTAGTCAAAGTCCTCAGCGCTAATCCGTCCACACTGAACCAGCCCGTCGTGTCTGCAAAATTTCTGGCAATCAGAGCGCAAACCATACAGACCGTATAGTCGGGAATTAAGACATCCGCTAAAAATTTCTGTTTGATGAGGTGACTGAAAGCCATGCAGACAAAGCAGATGGCAATGATCTTGATGCACTCAACAGTATGCGTTTGATAAAAAGGTTTATTGCTTCGTTCGATAGATCGAATGAGTCGGGCATTGTCGAATTCACTGCGGCTAGGGTTCTTGAGTGAGTATTTCTTGATGAGGTACTCGCCCATCGGGGCACTAACCATCATGGAGCAAACCATTCCCAGTGTCGCTACCCCCATTGCGACTTGAGCGGCGCCTGAGAATTTATCCAGATGCTCAACTGCCGGGATGAAATTGGTGAGCGTCTCAGTTCCTCCCATCATGGAGATGGTTCCCATAAGGAGTCCGAGGTGCTGATGCAGCCCTAAAGCCTGAGCTGCGGTCAGTCCGATGAGCGCCTGAAGTACACCGAGTACCATCGCCAGAGACCAAAACATGATTGAAATAACAAAACCTGTTTTGATGAGCTTCCAGCTTCCCATCAAAGCCATCATGGTTAGAAAGAACTGAAAAATCAGGGCATTGAGATCAGGATTTAAGACAATGACAGCAGTCTTGGAAATTTTTAGACATGCAAAAATAATCGCTGCCGGCAATCCGCCGATAAACGGAACGGGAATCGAGAGGTCCTGTAAAAGTTTGATTTCGGATTTGATCCATCGGCCGAGGAAATAGCAGAGGCATGCAATGCCGAGGATAAAAAAATTATCCAAATGAATGTGCAAGATGCCGTCCACTTGAGAGAAATCCATGGGCCCGCCTGTGTTTGAAAATGTCCCGTGCTCGTTACGGAACGAGAAACTATAATCGCCTCTGATCCGAATAGTATATTCTCCACTGAAATCATAAAATCGAACCACGACATGCCGATCGAACTAAAACCCGTCACGCTTAACGAATTACCGCTTCTACAAGAACAACTGCCGAAACTTCAGAACGGAGACTGCAATCTTTCTATCGCATCCGTCATCGGACGCGCTAAGGAATACAACATCAAATGGGGAATTTCTCAGGGCGAATTAGTATTGAACTGGGCCCCTTATCCGGATATTCCGCCGGCTTATGTCATTCCGCTTCGCAGCGAAAACGCTTTAGCTATCATCGAAGACATTGCTTCTGAATGTCAGTGCTGCAAAGAGCCGGTGATTTTATTCGGGCGCTTTACGTATATGACGGAAAGAATTTCCGAACTCATGCGATATCGCAACTTCATTACCGTGTCTTCAAATTCCTGGTGGGATTATGTCTATGAACGTGACAAGATCGAAAACCTGGAAGGCAGAGAACTTCACGGGAAACGCAATTTCAATAAGAGATTTTATAAGGCCTACCCGAACGCTCAATTTGTATCTTTCACGCCTGAACTGATTGAAAAAGCAAGGGTTTTTCTGAAGAACTGGTATGCCAACTACGGCGAAATGACGAAGAGTCTTGAAGCTGAAAGAGACGCAATCGAGCTTGCCTTTGATCATTTTGAAGAGTTCCGCTTGATTGGCGGCGCTTTAATGGACGGAGACAATATGTACGGCTTCACCTATGGCTCCGACGTCGGTGAAAACATTTTCTCCGTTCATATTGAAAAGGCTGATCGCACTGTTACCGGTGCCTACCCTGCTTTAGCCAGCGCTTTGTGCAAGACTTTGCCTGAACGCTTTACACAGATTAATCGCGAAGAAGACCTCGGTATTCCGGGTTTAAGAAAAGCAAAAGAAGACTGGGCCCCGTCTACGATGATCAGAAAGACACTGCTGAAGCTGCAGCGCGCCATTCCTGAGCCTATCTAATCGTCTCTAACAACGCTGTCGGTTAGGAATAGTTTTCCAATAGCGCGCCGACAGCGTTCCAATCTTTATTAAAAATCAGCTTTAAAGGAACCGGAACGGTGGCTTCGGGGTCTTTGGGTCGGTATGACTTTGCGCCGGTAGAAGAAATCGCTTGATGAAGAGGACCGACCTTTGTTTCAAGCTCCTTATCTCCTAAGTTTATTCTTTCTTTATCCAATTCATTGAAAATCAAACGATTGATTTCCGGCGTTTTTACGTCTTCTCTCAAAATGAATGCGGGAATGAGATTGTCGGTCCTCAGAAGATTTTCAAATCCGAAATGCTGAATAGATGAATGGAATCCTTCCATATCTCCGTTCCATTCAGAAAGAGAATCGAAGCCGCCTTTCAGATAACTCATTAAATGCTCGACGGGCTTAGAAATGTCACTTCGATCAGATAAAGAGAAATCGCGAGCCCAGACGACCTCCTCTTCAAAGTCAACTTTGTTGATGATACGAAGAAGAAGATAGTCATCGCCCTTCTTATCAAGAGAAAAATAATCCTGAATCATTTGAGCTCGCCTTTTTTCAATAAAACAGCAAGCCTAAATGTTAGTCGAAGATGGAAGGCAACGGTTCAGCCCATCTGTTTTCTATGTCTAGATCACGAAGAATCCATTCCTCGGCACTGTCTTCGAGCTGAAAGCTACGACTACGACAACCTTTGAACAAAAAGTCGAGGTAGTACTCCATAAACATGAATGCTGCCGTGAAGGTTTCCTCATCGTTTGAGCCTTTGTAAACAGCGGCTGAGTCGCCAAGGTTTCTGCCGCGTTCGTTTATTATCCTTTTCATTGCCACCAATATGGACCATATTCCAAATAAAACCATCAGAGATGACAGATTCTCCGAACGCCTTTTCGAACTTTTTATCTCCGTAGATAAAAATATTTTTTGCTGAAGTTGAAATTATTTGTAATTTAGTGCATCATTCTGCCTGTGAGTTTTCACGCCGGTGGGGATATAGCTCAGCTGGGAGAGCGCTGCGTTCGCAATGCAGAGGTCGTGGGTTCGATCCCCATTATCTCCACCATCAACATCCACTTCAGAATTTCCAAAGAGCATCGCTTATTTAAGCTTGCTTACTTGTTTTTCTTCCGGATTTCCATAAGCTTTTCTGGCTTTATTGTCTACTCGAGCCATTAAAAGCCTAATGGCGAGCATGAAAAAAACCGATCGTCGCAATTCGCGAGGATCGGCCGAAAATTATCGTAAAAGAAGTTACTTGCTTGTTAAATAGACTCGACGAATTTTGATGGCCTCAATAGCGTCCTCACCATTTAAATTCTGGGCCTTTCTGAGGTCTTCAGCGCTCATTCTCTTTTCCAAAGCTTCAAAGGCTTTGACCTCTTCTTCCGAGGCACCTTTTTGAAGTACGCAATCGTTCAAAATTGCATAAGCGGTGACAGGATCGCCTCCGAACCAATTCGGAGTGGCTAACTTCATGGCATAGCTGCAGACATTCGCTTTATTGCCTTTCTGCACGGCTGCTAGAGCCAAGGCCCCGCCGATATCGAAGTTTTTGCGTACGCCGACACCGTTCCAGTATTTCTCAGCGTTTTCTTCCAGCTCTTCCGGCTTAGCCCGAGCGATGTACATATCAAGATACTTTTGGGCGTCTTCATGGTTTTTAACCGCACGAGGTCCGGATAACTCTAATCCGACTAAAGTCAGTAAATCTTCATTAGAAGCGATGGGAGCGGCCTTTTTCATCCAGTAAACGGCTTTTGCAGGATTCTTGGCAACACCCTCAGCGCCGTAAAGATAAATTCTTCCTGTTTGGAGTTCAGCAGCCGTCAAGCCCATCTCGGCTGCTTTTTCAAAACATTTAAGCGCTTCCGGCACTTCTTTGGCATTCCAATACAGTTCGCCTAGATAGTATGTACCGTTAACACTTCCCTTGTCCGCGGCGGCTTTTGCCCAATATCTGGCCTTTTCAGGATTCTTTGTCAGCCGTAAACCGTGTCCGAAGGAATAACTAATCGTATAAAGTTCTTGAGGAGAAGCGTTTTGAAGGATGGAATCAATATATTCCTGCCCTGTTTGCTTGGACTGCTCGTTATCTGCTTGAGAAAGCAGACGTTCACCGGTCATCACTCTGGAGAGCGTATGGCCGTTTTCAGCGGCTTTGCGAATCCAGTCATAGCCCAAGTTCTCGTCTTTTTCGACGCCTCTGCCCTCAAGATAGGAAATACCTAGAGCGGCTTGTGCTGGAGCATAGTCAAGTGAAGCAGCTTTTTGAATGAGCTCGAAAGCTTTTTCCTGAGATAGTTCGACACCGGTACCTTTTCTATAAAGAGCCGACAATCGCATCATGGCTTTCGGACTTCCGAGATCGGCTGCCTGCCCATAAAGAACGGCGGCTTTGGAGAAATCAACAGGAACGCCTTCCCCGTACAACTGCACTTCAGCTTGTTCGATTAACTCTTTGATCTTCTTTTGTCGAGCAAGAAGTTGTTCCTCTGACTCTCTTGGTTCTAAAACTGTTTCAGCAGGTTTAACTTCTTTTTCGGCGCTTGCTTTTTGGGTTGGCGCCGGATTTGCTGCCTCTGTTTTTTCCTCTGTCTGGACAGCCGGTTCCTCTTTTACGATTTCGGAGGATTGCGCAGCTGCATAGCCGCTTGAAGCGATGCATATTCCATAGACTAAAGAACACACAAGTCGGTAAACCATTATCGTTGTCTCCTATTTGTGCCGTCATTTTTGCAGAATTTCTCGAGGAGTAACAAAATTATTCCTTCAATCGCAGACACTGAGGTGAAATTTCTTCTAAATACTGTCGCGGGATACGGTCTTGGAACAACATTCTCAGTTCCGCGGAACCGACTCCGATTTTTTAAATTTGGTCTCCCGGACCGCTCCTTTAGTTCGAGAGACCGTCTAGTTTTACAACCCAGCCGCTTCTTTAGCCTGTTTCCGTGCTATCGATCGACGAGATTCTCCTTTCAACTCTATTAAATAATAAAAATTAATAATCCTGTCGGCGACTCCATCAGCGATGTATTTTCCACCCAACCACTCATACCAGTCAGCGCATGGCCTTTGACTAACTATGATCGTGGACAAGTTATCGGCACGACTTTTAATAATTTCATAGACGAGGCTTTGCTCCTGAGCAGTTAGAGTCCCCAGACCGAAGTCATCGATTGTGAGTAAATCTGCTTCATTGATCTTCTTTAGCGTCTCAGATTTTTTCTCTGCCTTTGAGAGTCTCTCCACAAGTTCAGTCAGGCTCCAGTACCTTACGTTAAAGCCTCTTTCGATAGCTTCAGAACTAATAACCATTGCAAGGAAGCTTTTTCCGCAGCCCGTGGCTCCCGTGATCGCAATTGACTGACCATCGCGGCGACTGTCTCTTCTTTGATGAGGCACTCTCTTTGCGATCCATCGACATTCAACTATCTCTTCAAGGGTTTGACGGCTGATTCCTCGCCCCGGCGCAAAGTCAAACTGCTTCAGGCCATATGCCCCTCTGGGCAAGCCGGCGATCTTAAATCTTTTTTCCGCCCCGCGTTCTTTTCGAACAGCCCGTTCCGCTTCTAAGCAGACAAGAAGGCGTCTTAAGAACGGTTGTGAAGCCCATGCCGGATTCATGAGCTGCTCGTGCAGCTGCTGAGCAAAAGCGTTCATTCTGTACTCCCTAAGGAGATCCATGATCGTTTCTTCTAGCTTGTCTACTGCTGTCATTTGGAGCAGACTATCTCCATTAGCCGCTTCTCTGTTCATCTGCTCCTGATTGGGCGCTACTCCGTTAGAGCGTGAACCGGACAAGGCGGCATTTTCTTTTAGCTTTTCCATAACATTACCTCTCCACTTTTCTTTCCCTCAAGATTGATTCATAGTGTTCGGCGCCTCTGAGATTTTGGTCAGCTCTTTGCTCACGTTGAAGCACTTGCCCGGCTCTCCGGCGGATATTGACGATTTCTTTCTTGCCGGCGTTTGTGAGTTTGTCCTTTAGTTCTTCTAACTCCCAGCCCGCTCCTAGGTCTCGAGATTCTTCCAGGATTTTTTCGAACCGTTCTGCTCCTAATTCAGAGAAGCGTTTATTGATAAATCTGGCATAACGGGCACCGGCTAATTCATCGGTCATTCCGGCTAGCTCCACATACAGCGCTTGTGAGTTTGAACCGGCTTTGCGGATATTTCCTATCAATTCGGCCGCTTTCAATTGCATAAATCTTGAACCGGAACTCTGCTTTTCAAGATCTTCAATGGTCAGGTTGGTACCGTCTCTGAGGGGAAGTTCTCCGATGAGGCTCCATTTCTTATCCGTAAAGATGCGCACAGTTTGGTCGCTCTCGCAGGCCACCACGTTAACGTACTCTCCGACGTATCGATAATTCACACGATAACGGCGTTGGTTGTACCGTACTGTTCCTCCTTTTTGGACTTTTAATCGTTTAACTTCAATGCCCTCACCCCAGGGGATTGCCGGGATCTGTTTTAAAAACTCTCTTTCTTTGCCTTCAAATAAGGTACGACGTGTCAGACTCGGATCAATCTCTAGAGGACGATCATTAAATACTCAGATCTTTTCAGTTAAGCGCTCGTTTGCTTCCTTAATTGACGCGGCCGGCCTTTCGTCAATAAGCTGCGAGAGAACTTTTTCCTGAACAAGCCCGACAGCCCGTTCCACATGAGGTTTTGACAGCGGCACATGCGGTTCTCCGGCATAAGGGATCGTTCCGTAATAACGGCACACATGTTCAAATTCTTTTGCGTATTTTGGCCAGACTTTACTTGCCTGGCAGACGCATGTCGTACTGTTGTCCAGAATGAGGTATTTTGTTGCTCCCTGTAGCTCCGTCATCATTTCTCTGATTGAATGAAGCCAGCTTTTTCTGGTTTGATCGGGAGTTACGTAGGCGAAGGTGTAGCCCGAGTAAGGGAGCACGGCTACAAAGACTTGGAGTTCGATGTGCTCGCCGCCGATAAGCGCAGGCAGTCCGTCTCCGCTGTAGTCAACCATAACCGCCTGCCCGGGCAGCCACTGACGGCGTCCGCATTCCTGGAATTTTGCTTCCTCGTCGAGCTTTTCCTTGAACTCACCATAACGCTTGCAGTAAGTCTTGTATCCCATTACTTCAAGACTGCTTTGTTCGTGAGATTGCTTGTATTGATACCAACAATCCTTTAATGACATCCTCAGTTTTACGCGATTGACCTTCCGGAAGACGTCTGCAAAGTCTTCCTCAGCAAAGATATCGGGTTTTCTGTGAGGTTGATCGAACAGCGCTTGCAGCTGGGATTCCGTAAGTTCAATGGCTTCTTCAAGAGGGATATTGTGCTCTTGGAGATAGTCTTTGGTTCTTTGAACCGTTGCAAGACCGCATTTTGAGAGGGTAGCGATCTCTCGGATTTTGAGCCTTTTATAAAGCCCCTGAACGATAGCCTTCCTATCCATACATCCTCCAACTATTTGATTAGAAATAAATATTGAACGATGCTGCTTTAATATCTTAGATTGGGATACGGGGGATAAACAATCGGAATAAGCGATATTGAGACTTTCGATTACTGTTCCGCGGAATGTGCCTAACCGTACCTCGGAACCGGGTTATACAAAATAAAATTAATAATTTGACCCACTGCTGTCCAAAATAATTTGCTCTTTGACTTTGGCCTCAACATTTACAGTTAATCCAGGCCCCAGAAAGTTAAAAGTCATAAACAAGCCCCTGCTAA